>NZ_JAUDEN010000030.1:0-34613 GCF_030373775.1 Bacteroides gallinaceum
GAACAACAATAAACAAACAGTATGAAAGGAATTGTATTAGCCGGCGGCAGCGGCACACGCCTCTACCCCATTACGAAAGGAGTCAGCAAACAACTGCTCCCCATCTTCGACAAACCGATGATTTACTACCCGGTATCCACACTGATGCTGGCAGGAATCCGGGACATTCTGATCATATCTACCCCCACAGACCTCCCCTCATTCAGACGGCTCCTCGGCGACGGAAGCAATTTCGGCGTACGCTTTGAATATGCAGAACAACCTTCTCCCGACGGACTGGCGCAAGCCTTTCTCATCGGAGAACAGTTCATCGGAAACGATGCGGTCTGCCTCGTGCTGGGCGACAACATCTTCCACGGCAACAGCTTCACCGTCATGCTGAAAGAAGCGGTCAGAACTGCCGAACAGGAAAGCAAGGCCACCGTATTCGGCTACTGGGTGAGCGACCCCGAACGCTACGGCGTGGCAGAGTTCGACAAAAACGGCAACTGCCTGAGCATTGAGGAGAAACCCGAGCACCCCAAGTCAAACTATGCGGTGACCGGACTTTATTTCTACCCGAACAAGGTGGTTGAGGTGGCAAAGGGCATCAAGCCTTCCGCACGCGGCGAACTGGAAATCACCAGCGTCAACCAGCGTTTCCTTGCCGACAAGGAACTGAAGGTGCAGACCCTCGGACGCGGCTTTGCATGGCTCGACACCGGCACGCACGACTCCCTTGCCGAAGCGTCTACCTACATTGAGGTGATCGAAAAGCGGCAGGGACTGAAGGTGGCGTGTCTGGAAGGCATCGCCTACCGCATGGGATGGATCACTGCCGAAAAGCTGCGCGAAGAGGCACAGCCCATGCTCAAGAACCAGTACGGACAGTACCTGCTGAAAGTGATCGACGAGGTAAAGCGCACAGGAGAAGCGAACCTCGGCTAATTGTACTTTTGCAAACCGCAGACTGACACAGATTAGCGCAAAATGAAAAAAGGTTTGATCTGCGTAATCTGCGGTTAAAGACACGGACAACAATGAACATCATAAAAACTGAAATAGACGGCGTGGTAATTATCGAGCCGCGCCTGTTCAAAGACGACCGGGGCTATTTCTTCGAGTCGTATTCCGAAAAAGACTTCAACGCCCAGGTGCGTGAAATCAAGTTTGTACAGGATAACGAAAGCAAGTCCTCCTACGGCGTGCTGCGCGGCCTGCACTTCCAGAAACCTCCTTATGCGCAAAGCAAGCTGGTGCGAGTGATCAAAGGCGCTGTGCTCGATGTGGCGGTAGACATCCGCAAAGGCTCCCCCACCTTCGGCAAGCACGTGGCGGTTGAGCTGACCGAAGACAACCACCGCCAGTTCTTCATCCCCAGAGGCTTCGCCCACGGATTCAGCGTGCTCACCCCCGAAGTCATCTTCCAGTACAAGTGCGACAACTTCTATGCTCCCCAAAGCGAAGGCGCACTGGCATGGGATGATCCGGACCTCGGCATCGACTGGCGCATCCCGTCCGACAAGATTATCCTCTCGGAAAAAGACAAGCACCATCCCCGCCTGAAAGACGCGGAATGGCTCTTCGATTACAACGAACAATTGTATTGATTAGGAGGAGTTAGAGGAGTTAAAGGAGTTAGAGGAGTTAAAGGAGTTAGAGAAGTTAGAGGAGTTAGAGAAGTTAGAGGAGTTAGAGGAGTTAAAGGAGTTAGAGGAGTTAGAGAAGTTAGAGAAGTTAGAGAAGTTAGAGAATAATCTGCGGTAAAAATAACTCCGTGCCCTCTGTGGTAAAAAACAAAACAAAACGACGAACATGAACATCCTAGTAACCGGAGCAAACGGCCAGCTCGGCAACGAAATGCAGCGCGTGGCAAAAACCAGCTCCAACCATTACATATTCACTGACGTAGCCCAGCTCGACATCACCGACCGTGAAGCCGTGCTGAGAGCCGTAAAAGACAACAGCATACAGGTCATCGTGAACTGCGCCGCCTACACCAACGTGGACAAAGCGGAAGACGACCGCGAAACTGCCGACCTGATCAACAATAAAGCGGTTGAGAACCTGGCAATCGCAGCCAGAGAAAACGACGCGACCCTCATCCACATATCCACCGACTATGTGTTCAAGGGCGACCGCTGCACCCCCTGCCGGGAAGACTGGGAAACCGATCCGCTGGGAGTATACGGCATCACCAAGCTTGCCGGAGAAAAAAGCATCGAACGCACCGGATGCCGGCACATCATCATCCGAACCGCCTGGCTCTACTCTCCTTTCGGCAAGAACTTCGTGAAGACCATGCAGAAGCTCACCGCCGAGAAGGACAGCCTGAGAGTGGTGTTCGACCAGGTGGGCACCCCCACATACGCCGGCGATCTGGCAGACGCAATTGCCCGCATCATCGAAACCGGGCAGCTCGGCAAGCAAGGCATCTACCACTTCAGCAACGAAGGCGTCTGCTCGTGGTACGACTTCGCCAGGGAAATCTGCGAGCTGAGCGGCAACACCTGCAACATCCAGCCCTGCCACAGCGACGAGTTCCCCAGCAAGGTGAAACGCCCCCACTTCTCCGTCCTCGACAAGACCAAGATCAAGGACACCTTCGGCATCGAAGTACCCTACTGGAAAGACTCGCTGAAGAAGTGCATCAGGGAGCTGGCGGCCAACAACGGGCAGTGACACCCTACCCTTCAAGGTACCGGAATACGCTGAAGGGACACAAATACAATACGAAAGAATATGGACTGAAAAAGCTGCTGGCAATATCTTAAGATTTGAGGGGGAATAAGAACGCTGCTATACGCTGCGTTCGCTGTGGGGAATTAAAAAGCAAAATAGTTATCTATAGAGAAAACAAAAAAATTCAGTATATTTGCATTCTACTGATTTAAAGGAAAGAATTATGAATACCTTTATGAATCTTTTGACACAAGTCATTACGTTCGGACATCCTGACACCTTCCGCGAGATGGACATAAAGCAAGATGGCATCCGAAGGGTGGCAGCAGGAGATCCCGCTCTACCCATCAGGAATGGCATAAACAACTATAAGATTCCTGAAACTTTTCTGGTAGAAGGAAAAGAAATGAAAGGAAGCGACTTCACGGACTATCTTGTGACAGGCAATTCCATGTATCCTCAAGGCATACAGAACGGTGACTACTTGCTGACAAAAAAAAGTGAAGAAGGCAGGTTTACAGAGAACGATTTCCTGATTATCAAAGTAGACAAAGAGTACTGCAAAAAATACAGACAGAAAAATACGCTATACGACTACAAACTGCGAAAAGCACTTCTGCTTGTAACTCCAGACATGAATGATAAGGATATTATCGACAGACTGAAAGATTCACACTACGAAATAAACCTCGAAGAGAATCAGAAGTACATGAAAAGGAAATATGAAGAGGAACGCAAAGCCTATCCGGATGATAACCTGATGTTTTCCATCACCTATCATGACGGAAGACTCTGCTACTCTTTCCATCCTACCCGCCTGATTATAGGCAGGGCAACTATTCTTGTGCGGATAAAAGACGGAAAAGAATCATATAAATTGCTTTAAAAACGCATGGACTATTCTTTTTTCGGACACTTTCTTTCATACATTCAGATGATGGCAGCGATAGATCTGGCACTTATCTTTATAGACAAAGGTTCATTAGCCGTCAAATTACAAAACAGAATACTGGAGTTTATTCAGGAAAAAGCCCAATCTACATTGAACGAAGCTGGAGCTATGACCCAAAGATGCAGGAAAGACAGATTACTTTCTCGGCTATCTGTCCTCACTGGCCATCTCAATGTCGTGGATGATGGTATCTATGTTTGTCATTGTAATATTATACTACTTCAACGCAGTCATCGAATGTTTTGACATTAATTTTTACCTATTGCTGTTTATCCTGTTGCCAATGACTCCCATATTGACTATGGCATTCAGGATTTGCCACCTGATTTGCATAAGAAAATCAAGAATAAGATATATAAAGAACAAAACAAAGGAATTACGCAATCTGCTGGAATAGAGAACATGAATCACTGATTAAGCCCCTATCACCAAAATCGAACAAATCAATATGAGCAAGGTTTTCATCATAGGCAACGGTTTTGACTTGGATTTAGGCTGGAAAACCCGATATTCTGATTTTGCCAGAAGCAATTACTGGAAACGGGATTATGTTTTTTCCGGACTGAAAGGGCATCTTGAACGCCAAAAAGAAACAGACAAATGGTTCGACCTGGAAAAATCATTGCTCGAATATGCCAAGAAGGAATCCAATAGAAACTATTTAGTGCCTTCTTTAAGTCCTGACGGTGACAAGCAAACGTTTGATAAACTCACAAAATCTTTGGGCGACTATCTGAATGAAGAGCAGCAACGCCCTGTCAATCGTGACTCAGTTGCATCCCAGGTACTCAAGGCTGTCATTTCCAACGGTAAGTTTGATGTGATTTACTCCTTCAATTATACAGACTTGCATCATATAGCAAAAGAAATTGGCATTGCCGAGAAATTTAACTACGAACATGTACACGGGTGCCTGAAAGACAATTCCATTATATTAGGCGTGGAAGATGAAAGTGACCTGATGGACGGCTACTCGTTCCTCTACAAAACGTTTAGCCCCCACTATGAGTCGCACCACATCCAATACGATTTGCTTGATGCAGACGAGGTGGTATTCTTCGGCCATTCGTTGGGGCAGAACGACTACCACTACTTCAGGCAGTTCTTCCGCAACCAATGCGATGAGAACATGCCCCGCGAAAAAGGCAAAAAGATAACGATTTTCACGTACGATGACAGTTCAAGAATCAGCATACTGGAACAGCTTCGCGACATGAACGACCGCAAAACCAGCCTGCTGTTCAGTCTTAATGACTTTCAGGTTATCTGCACAAAAGACGGAAAAAATGAAAGACTTCTGCACTTCTTGAAACATCTACAACAAACCAGTAAGGAAGAAGAATTGAAACAAATCCACAGACTGACACACATGCTTTAACCGGCAATAACAATTCAATGGTTGAAGAAAGATTCTGTGTTGCTTTGACAACATGATTCTACCAAAAGAAATAAACATTGAACAACAATTTACAATACAAACAACAGGCCAAGAAGGTTTGAAATCGACATTATATTAAGGTAAAACAAAAATAAAGATCAATAGGTTTAGTTTTATAGATTGAGATTATGACAAATACTGCTGAAAATAACAAGCGGATAGCGAAGAATACACTTCTATTGTATTTTCGGATGCTATTCATGATGGTGGTAAGCCTTTATACTTCACGAGTAGTGCTAAATACGTTGGGAGTAGAAGATTATGGTATTTATAATGTAGTAGGTGGCGTTGTTGCAATGTTCGGATTCATCAACGGATCAATGTCGTCAGCCACTCAACGTTATATTACATTTGCTCTAGGAAAAGGCAACATGGACAATCTAAAAAAAGTATTCAGTACAGCACTACAAATCCACATTCTCATTGCTGTTATAATCATTCTTCTTGGTGAAACTATAGGGCTTTGGTTCATGTATGAAAAAATGCAAATTCCGGCCGAGCGTATGGATGCCGCTTTTTGGGTACTTCAATGTTCCATCCTAGCTACTGCAATAATGATCATCAGCGTACCATACAATGCTGATATTATCGCTCATGAGAAGATGTCAGCATTCGCTTATATTTCAATACTAGAAGGCATGTTGAAACTTGCAGTCGTATATCTACTGCTCGCATTCAACAGTGACAAGCTGATACTTTATGCTTTTCTTATCTTGGCCGTGCAGTTGCTAATACGTTTCCGCTATAGCAGTTATTGCAACAAGCATTTTGAAGAATCAAAATACCATCATATTTGGGATAAAAGATTATTTAAGGAAATGACGGGATTCGCCGGTTGGAGCATGTTCGGCAACCTTTCTGCCGTACTTTACGGCCAGGGTCTTAATATGCTACTCAATGTTTTTTTCGGCCCAATTGTCAATGCAGCACGTGCTGTAGCCGTACAAGTACAAAATGCTATACAACAGTTTGTTGGCAACTTCCAAATGGCACTTAATCCACAGATAACCAAGACATACGCAAAAGGAGAGATGAAAGAGATGCACAAGCTGATGTTTCGCAGTGCAAGATTTTCTTTTTATCTGCTGTTTTTTCTGTCACTACCTGTGTTATTCGAAACTGATTTCATATTAACGATCTGGCTGAAAACAGTACCGGAAAATAGCATCATATTTCTGCGTATCATGATATGTACGTCACTCATATATACATTAGCTAACCCGATGATTATAGCTAACCAAGCTACAGGGAAGGTGAAAAAGTATCAGATGGTGTGCGGCACAATCTTGCTGATGATACTTCCTATTTCATATGTGTGCCTGAAAATCGGCTGTCCACCCTATTCAGTATTCATTGTCCATTTCTGCATGGAATCAGTAGCCCAACTAGCACGAATGATAATGCTCCGACCTCTGATAGGCATTCGCCTTAGGGACTATTTTATATATGTTTATTCTAAGGTTTTCGTGGTTGCAATTCTTTCTGTAGTATTCCCATTCTTTGTTCATGAGAATTTAGACAATACAATCACACGTTTTTTTGCAGTCTGCATAACCTGCGTTCTGTCTGTCGGTACTGTAATCTACACAGTCGGACTGTCAAAAAATGAACGTATATTTGTTCGAACGAAAGCTGTTTCGATGATAAATAATATTCTCCACAGATGATAAAGATACTTAATAAAAAAGATTGCTGCGGCTGCACTGCCTGCGTGCAGCGTTGCCCGAAGCGTTGCATTTCCATGAAAGAGGATGAGGAGGGTTTCCTTTACCCCGTCGTTGATAAAAACATTTGCATCAACTGCGGACAATGCGAGAAAGTATGTCCATTACTCAACCGTCCGGAAAAAATAGTACCGCAACCGCAGGAAGTCCTTGCCGTGAAGAACCGCAATGAGGAAGAACGGATAGCTAGTTCTTCGGGTGGCGTTTTTATCGCGTTGGCAAAAAAAATCCTAGAAAAAGGTGGTGTGGTGTTCGGTGCGGTATTTGACGAAACTTGGGAGGTAAAGCACATCTATGCTGAAACATTTGAAGACGTGAAGCCGATGATGGGCAGCAAGTATATGCAAAGCCGTATCGAGAACACATACTGTGAAGCAGAACAATTCCTTAAAAAAGGACGTGAGGTATTGTTTATCGGCAGTCCCTGTCAGATTGCCGGATTGCACAACTACCTCCGGAAAGATTATCCAAACCTACTTTCAGTAGACTTCCTTTGCCACGGCGTACCCAGCCCAGGAGTGTGGAGAAGATACCTTAACGAGACCTTCTCCCATCCCACCCATAAGAACAAAACAGTTTTGTCTTCATCTCTAAAGCCCTTGCCTATGTTAACAGGCATAGAGTTTAGAGATAAAAAATTACATGGCTGGAAAAAATACAGTTTTGTTGTCCGTGGAAAGTTCACCTCTAAGGCGGATCAAGATTCAGTTTTATTGTCCAATATACACTATGACAACCCTTTCATGAAAGGATTCTTGACAGATATCTATTTACGCCCTAGTTGCTATCAATGCAAGTGTAAAAATGGCATTAGTCACAGCGATTTAACAATTGGTGATTTTTGGGGGATTAATGTATCAATGCCCAAATTTGACGATGATAAAGGCACCAGTCTGATTCTTATAAATACAATAAAAGGAGAAGATATATTTGCTTCTTTGAATGTGAATTCTCATAGATCTACTTTAAATGCAGCAATGCGGTTTAATGCAGGATTTAAAGAAACAACAGTCATTCCCAAAAACAGGAACAAATTCTTTATAGGCTACAAAAATGGTATTGACCTATATAAATTAATTAAATTGTACACAAAGAAATCCCTCAGTGCAAAAATTCAAGACGAAAAAAGAAAAAGAATTTTATTAATAAAAAGAGTTCTCAAGAAACTATTAGGAATATGAATATCGGAATCTATACACTACCCTTACATACAAATTTTGGAGGTATTCTTCAAGCCTATGCATTGCAGACAACACTCGAACAGTTAGGCCATGAGGCAATAATCATTGATCGTCCTCCATATCCAATACTTGATAAGGATAGAAAAAGTTTTATCTATGCAAAAAGATTTATAAAAAAATATCTATTTAGACAGAATATAGAAATATTCAAAGAAAAAAAATTCTACAAAACGTATCCCATAATAAGTCAAAACACACAAAAATTCATTGATAAATATATTCATAGAATAATAATAAATAACTTAAGAGATCTTAATCCAAACTCTTTTGATGCCATTATAGTAGGAAGTGATCAGATTTGGCGAGCCGTCTATAATTCAAAAATTGAGAACTCTTATCTCTTATTTGCTAAGGATTGGGATATTAAACGCATAGCATATGCTGCATCTTTTGGAACTGACAAATGGGAGTATTCACCTCAACAGACAATATTATGTGCGTCCTTATTACAAAAATTCAATGCGGTATCAGTAAGAGAAACATCTGCCATTAAACTATGCAAGAAATATTTTAATGTGCAAGCTGTTTCTGTTCTTGACCCTACTATGCTTTTAGATAAAAATGATTACATCCAACTTATTAATCATGCGGAAACAAAACCAAGCCAAGGAAACTTATTAAATTACATTTTAGATGAAACGCCAGAAATTAAAGAATTCATAAATAAAATAGCCCAACAAAGAGGACTTACACCATTTCGCATCAACGGAAAAGCGGAAGATAAGAATGCTCCCCTTATAGAACGTATCCAGCCCTCTGTAGAACAATGGCTTAGAGGATTCTATGAAGCTGAGTTAATTATCACAGACTCATTCCACGCATGTGTTTTCTCCATCATATTCAATAAACCATTTATTGTGTATGGCAATAAAGAAAGAGGATTAGCTCGATTTGAATCATTGCTAAACCTATTTTCTTTACAAGAAAATTTAATCACTGACCTAAGTCAAGATCATGCACTGAAGATAAAAGCTGGTTCAATTCTGAGTCAAGAAAAGCTTAAAGAAGAAAAAAAGAGATCTTTAGAATATTTAATCCGTACTCTCAAATAAAAATGAAACTTTTCTTTCTAGTTTTAACATTCGCTGCTTGCTTTAAAATTATTACCAGCAAAGGAGCAAATAGAACTATTTGGCTTCTATACTCATTATTTTTCCTATCAAATGATATATTAATATGGGGACCTTTTAACGCTCATTTTTTATTTATTGCATCGTTTATTCTATCCTTATATTTCAGTAAAGAATTTATTCCAAACTACAAATTTTACCCTTTACGGAATATTTCCATTATAATATTTATCATTTATCTCCTGATTGGACTTTTCGACCAAAGAATACCTCTTATTTCTCGTATTTCACGGCCTGTTACAGAGTTCGTTACAACTTATACGGCCTTTTTTATCGGCTTCTGCTCGATTAAATCAAATAATGAATTACATAAAGTCATACAAGGATTCACTAAAATATTGATTATAGTTAGTATATATGGAATAATCACATATATATTACAAAACAATCCATGGTATGATTTATTAACCTCAACTTTCAATGGAGAAGTCGGCATATGGTCAGGTGTTCAAGAAAGAGGATATAGAGTATGTTCTTTCCTTAGCAATCCTATCGTTTATAGCGGTGTAATGGGAATGTATTCTTTAATAATCCTTCAAATGTGGCATCCGAAAAAGAAAACAATAAAATATATATTAATATCCCTACTAGCACTCAGTACTCTGATAGCAAATTCAAGGACAGGTGTCTTTTCAACATTATTACTGTATGCACTTTTTTATTTTCTCAAAAACAGGTTTTCATACAAAAATTTATTGATAATATTTACAGTCATAATTTTAATGACCATATTATATAATATAAGCTTCATCAAGCCAATACTAGACTCTTCCTTTGATTTATTCACAACAGGAGGGGAAAATATTGAAGGCAGTAATATTGATTTAAAAGAACAGCAATGGATTGTATCATTAGAATATTTTAACGAGGCTCCTTTTTTAGGACATGGCCTAGCTTATTTTATAGAAGTTATTGGTAACAAAAATTCATATCTAAATAATCCCGAATTAGCCGGTATGGAAGGATATCAATACAAACTCTTGATTGAACAAGGATTACTCATGATTATTGCAGTGCTTATATTTTACGTTCGATTATTCATTATATCTTGGAAAAATAGGAACAGTAATATTACCTCATATTTGACAATAGCCTGCATCGCTGCCTTTATTTTTTTCATATGTTCAACAGGCACATACGGAAGCACTTTTTTATATTTTGGAATATATATAGGATTACTATTAAGATGTACTTATGACAAAAAAATTTTCAATTCTCATTCCAGCTTACAACGCACAAAAATACATAGACAAATGTCTTACTAGCATTATCAGTCAAACATTCAAAAATTTTGAAGTCATAATAATAGATGATGGAAGCCATGATAAGACATTTGAAGTCTGTCAAGAATATGCCAATAAAGACAATAGATTCAAAATATACCATCAGGAGAACTCAGGTGTCATAGTAACGCGCAATAAACTTTTATCTTTGGCAAATGGCGAATGGATTGTCTTTATAGATGCAGATGACTATGTTGACAGTACATATTTAGCTAACTTTCATGAAGGAATAATAAAACACCCTCAAACAGACGTAGTCGTTTGCGATTATATTCGCGTTGAAAAACATAATAGAACACAAACAATACGGAAGCCGTTTAAGAACAAAGAAGATTATTTAAAAAAGCTATTAGGCTGGAGAACTATAAACACTGTTTTATGGGCAAAGGCAATAAAAAACAAATTAATTATTGACCGAAAAATTAAATTCGAGAATAACATTCATTTAGGGGAAGATTTATGCTTTATTTCAAGACTATTTTACTATGCAAACGATATTACCTATATACCTTATGCTAAATACTATTGGAACAGAGCAAACGCTAATAGTTTGTCTTTATCAACGGCACTATTAAATAATTACATACCCCTATATAAAACAATCAAAGATTTTTATAAAAATCAGAGCGATTATAAACTTTATGCCGCGACAATAGACAATACTATCGTAAGAGTCATACAAGAATTATTTTTGGCAAAAATAGGAGATCTAGACACTAGTACTTTTTCTATTGATGAATCACTACTGACCATTATAAATAAAATCAGATTAAATTGTATCAAAAGGAACTGCTATTGGCTTATAATATTATCAGAAAAAATAGAACGTAATTTAAAGAAAATCCACAATAAATTATTTATCAGATGAAAACGAAGCTACTTCTTATTATGCCTTCATTATATGCAGGCGGTGCTGAAAAAAGCTTTATATCGATGTTACCACTTTTACCTAGAGATAAATTCGATATAAACGTAATGATAGTTCATGAAGGTGGATTATTTTACTCTCGGCTACCTCAAGATATCAAAGTCATAGAAGCTCCCAAAAATCTAAAAATTGCATTGGGCAGCATACATGGCGATTTTATAAAAAAAAAATGTAACATATGGGACAAAGTATGCAAAATAGCATCTAACATCATAATAAGATTCAGAACACTATTCAATTTAGATTTTTCACAGTTAACATGGATGCTATGGAAAAACTCCATACCCCGATTAGAAACGCATTATGATGTCGCAATATCTTACACAAACGGTATTACCAATTACTATGTCATAGATAAAATCAATGCAACAAAAAAAATACTATGGGTGCACACAGACTTTAACAAAGTCAAAGCAAACCATAAATTTGAATATACTTACTTTTCTAAAGCAGACAAAGTTGTCACTATTTCTTTATTATGTGTAAAATCACTAAAAGACAACTTCCCAAATTTAAAGAATAAATTCATTTGCCTTGAAAATATATCATCCGGAAACATAATACAAACAATGGCCAATGAATACTATCCAAAAGAATATAATAAAGAAGACGATAAAACAATTAAAATACTTTCAATAGGACGATTATCCATAGAAAAAGGATTTGACTTGGCAATTGAAGCATCCAACATACTCTATCAAAAACAGTTTAATTTTAAATGGTTTATAATAGGGGTAGGCAGTTTAGAACTAGATTTACAAAATAGAATTATAGAATACAAATTGCAAGATACCGTTTATTTGCTAGGTCAAAGAAGCAATCCGTATCCATATATCCAACACTGTGATATTTTCATACAGACCTCACGCTTTGAAGGAAAATCTATTGTTGTAGATGAAGCTAAAATATTAAACAAACCAATTATAGCAACAAACTATCCATCCGTTTCCGATAATATAAAAAACAATATAACCGGAATTATATGTGATCTATCACCCACTAATATCGCAGAAACAATCATTAATTTATCAAAAGATAAATCCAAACAAAAAGATTTAATCACCAATCTTAACAAAATGTGCAATGGCAATGAAGAAGAAATAGAGAAATACATTGAGTTATTCCATATTAATCAATAAAGTTTTTGACACAATGAAATATTTTTGGCTAATTGCATACTACGGTTTTGCCTATCATCTTCCTTCTACTTATTCACTAAGCAAATTAGGACTACTCAGCGGCCGTATCCGCAGGTTTATATTTAAGCGCATCGCTAAAAAATGTGGTCATCATGTCAATATTGAAAGACACGCTTTTTTTGGAAAAGGTTTTGACATAGAATTGGGCAACTACAGTGATTTAGGTATTGACTGTCATGTCCCTAATGATATAAAGATAGGCGACTATGTTATGATGGGACCTAAGTGTTATATTCTGCCAAATGATACACATGATATATCAAGACTTGACATCCCAATGCAACAACAAGGCAGAATAACGAAGCCTGGTCGTACCATTATAGGAAATGATGTCTGGATAGGACGACAGGTATTGTTCACAGGAGGGAAAAAAGTTGGAAACCATGCTGTTATTGCTGCAGGAAGTGTCGTTTGTAAAGATGTTGAAGACTATGCCATTGTAGGCGGAAATCCTATTAGAGTTATTAGATATAGAAATAAATAATTACAATATGAAAAAACTTCTATTTTGTACATCAAATTTTAAGACTGGTGTCGGAGGTATATCATCATATGCTTTTGATTTTATCAATGCTTTTAAGGCAGAGTTCAACATTACAATTATCGCAAGCGGTAACATTGAAAATAATACATACAAAGTATACCAGTGCAATTATTTGGATTTCTCAATAGCCAATGCTAATAGATTATTAGATATAATCAACAAGGAGCAACCCGACATTATCATAAATAGCGCTTTTGCTCTTCTTTCATTAGTTACTCCATATATCAATAATACAATAAAAATTATAACTGTCAGCCATTTTGTCAATGGTAGATATGCTTGGTTTGCTGGATTAAATGGCAATTATGTAGATTCTATCATTTCACTATCATCATATGGAAAAGAATACATACAAAAAAAGTTTAGCATCAAAGACGAACAAAAAATAAAAGTCGTTTTTAACTTCATGCCAGAAACTCCTCCCAACTACAAAGAGAAAGAAAAAAAACAGACTCTAAAAATCGTTTATCCTGGAGGATGCTCATATGCCAAAAGCGCAGAAGTTGTTTGCAAAAGTTTAAAACTACTACTAAAAACCACACTGGATTTCGAATTTTACTGGATTGGGAACACAAAAATAGCAGGTGGAAATAATAAGTTTATACAAATAAAAGACATTAAAGACTGCCTACCTAAAGATAAACGCATTAAACAAATTGGCAGAGTTGAAAGATCTGTATCAAAAAAAATTCTTTCTGAAGCTAACATTTTTTTACTTCCGTCACGTGGAGAAGGTTTCCCAATTTCGCTCATCGAAGCAATGAGATTCGGCTGCATTCCCATTATATCAAATGCTAAACACGGTAGTCTTGATGCTATAACAAATGGCATCAATGGATTAATTGTACGACAAAGCGATGCCGATTCCATCGTTAATCAGATAAGCAATATTATAAAAAAACACAGCGACTATTATTCCATTTATGAAAACAGCTATTACTATTATAAAAATAATTTAACTGAAAGTATTTGGAAAAATAAGTTAAGTCAAATTATTCAATTACCTTTAAACCACTCCCCACGAATTAGCATTTTTAACAAATATCGGTATAAGAAAGACAAACTATATATCCAATATTTAATGAATAAATATTGGATATATGATCGATGCATACAATTATATCATTTCTTATATTTCAGATATCTCAAATATTTCATTTAAGCAATAAGCATTTACAACAATAATTTAAATCACAGTATTAAATGAAAATCTGCGTATACTCATCATATGCTTGGATAAAGATAGCCAACAATTATGGTTCAATTTTACAATATTTCGCCCTACAAACCTATTTGGAAAAACAAGGGCATAATGTATTCTGGTTACGATTCAATCCTCCGAACAAAAAAACATTCAAATATATAATTGCAAATTTTCTTTTGAAACGCAAAGATAGGAATCGTGACTATCAGCACCAGAATCTTCAAGGCTTTCAAGAGTTTGAAAACAATTACCTTCATGAAACCCCTCTAGAATACCATTCTTACTCACAATTGAAAAAAAATCCCCCAAAAGCAGATATTTATATAACAGGCAGTGATCAAGTTTGGGCTGGATTATCACCTGAAAGATATTTAAAATTTGCGCCAAAAGACTCTATAAAAATATCATACGCTGCAAGTTTTGGAAGCCCTAAAACAGGTATTTTAAATAAAATTCTATTCACATGGAGATTAAAAAATATCAATTCCATTTCTGTCCGTGAAAGAATAGGAATTGAATATTGTAAGAATTTTAAGAGAAATGATGCTGTTTGGGTTTGTGACCCATCTTTATTATTAGAAAAATCTGAATATGAAACTTTTTTAGAAAATGAGCCAGCAATAGATTCTCCATATATTTTTACATATTGGGTCAATCCAATACAGAATCTAAACTATATATATTGGAAAGAAATAACCAATTATGCCAAAAATAATAATTTAGGAACAATCACTACGGCAATTCAAGGAGCTGAATTTGCATTTGATTCCAATAAACTAAAATCACCGAATCCACTAGAATGGCTCAAACTGATACATGACGCAAAATATGTTATCACATCATCATTTCATGGCGTAGCATTCAGCATTGTCATGAAAACTCCATTTTTAGTAATACCACAAACAGGGAATAGTGCTGCTGAGAACCTACGCTTCTACGATCTTTTGAATAGCCTAGGACTTACCAACCGAATTTTTAACAAACATGAAACACTGAAAGAACAATTAGAAAGTCCAATAGATTGGAACAAAGTAACAGTTAATATAAACACTCTAAGAAACGTTTCATTTGATTTTCTAAAAAAAGCCATAGAAGAATAAATTCCATAAAAAAATCTTCAACAATGAAAAAACTTTTGATATTTCATCCTTATCTAGCCACATATAGAATAGATTTATACAATAGATTCACTAAGGATTTTGAGGTAAAAGTTATTCTGACAGGACATCCAAAGGAAATTTCGGGTTTAGGTTTCAATCTTGAAAAAGTAAATACACAAGCAAAGTTTAATTATAAATACTACAATCAAGGAATTTATATAGGCAGACATTTGCTATCTTCCATTTATTTAAAAACAATAAAAGAGTTCCAGCCAGATATTGTACTGGCTCATGAATATGGCATTAACACTCTGGCCGCAATTGCAGGTAAAAGTTTATACAATTATAAACTATTTCTGACTTGTGATGACAGTCTCCAAATGGCTGAGGGATATTCCCGAAAAAGAAAACTACTGAGAAACTTCATAGTGAAACATGTAGATGGGTTTCTAGTTGTAAGCACTAAAACACAAGAATTTCTAAACCACCTCTATTCAAACAGTCATTGTAAGTTTATTTATTTCCCCATTATCCAAGATGACAAATATCTTGAACAAAAAATCAATTCATGTAAAGAAAAAGCCCAAGAATACAATCATAATTATTCATTAGAGGACAAAAAGATTTTACTATATGTAGGAAGATTTGACCCCGTTAAAAATTTACCACTTTTACTTAAAGCCTATGCACATACAAAAGCAAACAACAATAGGTTAGTATTAGTAGGTGATGGTGAGATGAAGTTTGAGGTCAATAAATTAATTCAGGAACTTAAACTAAATAATAATGTTATTCAGACAGGAGCATTATATGGAAATGATTTGTATGCATGGTATTATTTAGCCGACTTTTCTATTTTAGCCAGCTACCAAGAAGCTTTTGGAGCCGTTGTAAATGAAGCTTTAGCAGGAGGTTGTTTTGCTATCGTATCTGATCATGCCGGCGCCCATACTCTCATCCAAAACAACATTAATGGATTTACTTTTAAAAGCGGAGATGAAAAAGATCTAATAGAAAAATTAGCCCTTACCTTTAAACGACAGAAAAAAAATACTATATCCAGTATAATGCCCAAACCGTTTGAAGAATTTTACCAAGAACTTCTTAACGCTTTTAATACCCAGAAATTATGATATTTATACATTACCTAAAAAAACTTCGGGACTTATTCTATAAATATATAGTCTGGAGAAAATATAAAATAGGGAAAAATTTCCATTGTGCCAGAGGCGTATTCATTTGGGGAAGAGATAAAATTATCATTGGAGATAATTTCTATATAGGAAAATATTCCTCTATCGAAACGAATTGTGTTATAGGAGATAATGTGATAATAGCTAACCATGTTGGAATAGTGGGCAAATATGATCACAACTATCAACAAATTGGAGTGCCTATAAGACTAGCGAGCCAAATAAGAGATAAAAATTATGCTTGGAAAGGGTTACATGAAACGACCTATATAGGCAATGATGTGTGGATTGGTTATGGAGCGATAGTTATGAGTGGTGTTAAAATAGCAGATGGTTGCATTATAGCAGCAGGCAGTGTCGTAACTCATGATACTGACTCCTACTCAATTTACGCTGGTATACCTGCAAAAAAAATTAAAGCAAGATTCAATAATCAAGAAGAAACCCAGCTACATATAGAATCTTTACATAAAAAACAACTAAAGTAAAAAGTTAGTACAATACGCGCTCTTCACCGACAAAATGAACCACCTCTTCCCTCTCAACCTGCTCATCATGCTGGTTATCATCATCGCAGCCGCCTACGTGCTGCGATGCATGGCACGGATTTTTGCGCAGACGTTTAAAGCGGAGGATTACAACTGGAGAGAGGTGTTCAAGCCCTACTGACCAAAGCAGAGACACAGCCTGCAAGGACTGCATCGGCACGACTTATTTGAGTAGCCTGCCTTACCACAAAGGTCACAGAGCTGCACAGAGGGAATAAAAGCGTGCCTCTGTGGTGAACAAATACATAATATATCAGCCAAACACAAAACGCCGGAAAAAGCAGAAATCTCATTCTTTGTTAATATTTTTTAATCAAATAAGGAAAAAGCGGAAAGAAGCTAGAGCATTCCGTCTTTTTTATTAATTTTGTAAACCCATCAATTTATAAGAACTCATGCTTAACATTTCTGTCAATCAAAAGGAAAAGCCCACGTATGTGAACATTGTCCCCGTAAGCGCACTTATCAACAAAACGAGAGGGGTATCGTTCACGACAAACAGATACAGACGTGTTGTGCGTGCAAGGGTCCCACTTGTAGGAGAAGTGTTTTTGGCTCCTCATGAAAGGACGGTCATTCTGCCAGAAGATACGGCTGACTACATCAGAAGAAACAATATAAAGAAACAAGACGTACTGAAATCATGCGCCAAGGCGGTGAGAAGAAGCATGGTGACCACTGTAAGAAGCAAAGAATAAGGAGAGGCAATGCTGCCTTATAATCTATATTCCTATGGCCCAAAGCTACTATGAACAGTTCAAGGATCTGGTGAAATGCTCGCCTCTTGAGAACAGGTTCTATGAGAAACTGATCCGGAACAACTTTAACAGAAGACGCAGATATGTCGTCTTCAAGAACCTAACGGAAGAACTTTTAAACACGATATCCGTAATAAAAATAACGTTAGAAGGTGAAATCATAAACACATCCATTGCGGTGGATGAGCAAGAGGGAAAGATTACGTGGGTAAGGAACGAATTGAACGAAGAAAAAACGGATTCCTACTTTTTTGACTACTATAACATAAGAAGGTTTTTCCATGATGTAGCAGACGCGTACGCCAAAAGCTTTATGCTAGACAATGAGAATCTGGAAAAATACATAGAAGCCTGCTGCAATCTTATTTTCAACTATAACGACAATATAAAGGAGGAGAACCTGGGAAAATACAGCAGCGCATACATCAAATATCTTTACAGAAATCCGGACGAGGGAGTCGTACAAACCGACTATCTGGATTTTCTTGCATTGCTTTTTAACAACCTCTGCCAATCGCTGCTCAAAGGAGAATATCTGACCTACGACATCCCCAAAAGTTCAGAATGCGGAAATTACAACCAAGTTGACCAGAAATACAACAAAATCCGCAAATATAATATTGAGAACAAACAGTATGAAGCTGGAGATTCAAACAACCTGACATTCGACCAGTTCCTGACCGACACTACCGATTTTATAACAAAAAAAACAAATGTAAACCTGATCAACAGTATCATACTGCCACTCATAGACCGCAGCACGGATACCGGAGAGAAAGACGAGCATCCTTTCAACATGTACCTCAACATAGACAGAATGCTGTATGACTATCAGGTATTCAATGAAAAAGTAAAGTCTTACTCTGAAGCAAAAAGGCACCAGCATCATTTTGAAGAAGACGACAAGTATCCGATAGACTATGAGAAGGAATACATTTCATGCAGCCGGACGCTGCTTGCCGCACCGATGGCTTTTGCAAACATCATGGAATATCTGTTCAGACTGCTGCTGGAAATGTGCCTGATCGACCATAACTATATCGCTTCGGACAAGAACTTCAAACTGCTGATGAAACTGCATTCGCTGCTGTCGCCCGCTCCGGATTCTTCCGCAGAGAACACGGCATACAGATTTCCCGATCTGCTGGAATCCATAAAAAGAAATGCACCCTACATCAACCAGGACCACGTGGCCAACCTCAAGGAAACTATCCGTCTGCTCAAAATCAAAACGGATATTCTGCTGCTGAAAATGTGGGAGAAAACCTACAAGAACGAGCACATGACCTATACTGCAAGATACGGGAATGACGCAGAAACAGAAACATCGTACAAGAGCGAATACCCGTGCTTCGACATAGAAAAAGAGATCAGGAGGCAATTTGAGGCAAACTACATAGATGACAGATTCAATGACCTCCTGAACAAAACAATCTGCACCCAAGAGGACAAACTCGCATTCAATCAATACGAAACGATTTTCACAAGGCTGATATGCGAATCGCAGACAGATTACAGGGCACTGTTTGCTGATCTGGAACGCATCATTGAGCAGCCTGCATACGAAATATCGGGCAAGAAGTATTATAATGTCTATAACTACAACAATGTCATCTACCTGAATTTCATCTATCACTTCGGAAAGTACGGAAGGTACATCAAGAAACTGAAGACTGATATCAAAGGCAAAAGAAACGATGAGTATCTGGAGGATGTAGACCATTTCATCAAACAGAATGACGGGAAAGACATGCTGTCGTGCGCCTTCATCATCAAACACATAAAATGGCTGCTCGACGTATTAGAAAGTTCTTTCATCAACAAGGCTAAATTTGAAGACGGCAATTATGACACCGGATTCAAATATCTCAGGCTGGCTGAAATACTGCTCAAGCACTTTGAAAAGCTGATAGCCAGCATTGAGGCAGACACCTACTGCATGAACTACAGTTCATTCTTTCAGGACTGCTTTTTCTGCAACGAACTGGAAAAGACAAAAGGAATAGAAAAATGCAAACTGAAACGCAGCAAGCTAAAAAAGATTACATTCAGCCCGGAGGACAAGAACAGCAAGAACATCATTTTCATATCCTCGACATGGCAGCCCCCCGTAGATCTGGTCAACCTGAAAAGAAGATACAGCGCTTTCTCATCACGCATCCAGCTGCTTACAACTGACTTCTATCATAAGTACTACCAGCATTTCATCACGCTCCAGGAAACGAATCTGAAGAATATAAAGAAGGAAACGGAAACAAATCTGGATGAGAAGGTGAAAAGCCTGACTCAAGAAATGAAAGTGCAGCTGACCGACAACAAAAGGGAAACGGTTCAGATTCTCGGAATCTTCGCGGCTTTTCTGGCAATAGCCACCATAAGCATGGAAAAAATCGGGGACATTGCCTCATCAGACACGATAAGCCTTATTTTCGGCATCTGCACGTGTTTCGGATATTTCATCATTCTATTGCAGCTGATTACGCGGAACACGAACAAAATAGTTACCACCATTATCATCGCCATATTAACCGGTCTGCTGCTTTACTGCACATTTTTCATAAGAAACGGAGAACAATATTCCAAGGAAAGCCGGCCGGAGCAACCGGAAAGAACTCACATTTCCATCCACAACAACATGCAATAAAATGCTGACGATCCTAAACAACTATAACATTCATGCTCAAACATCTGAAAGACAAAGCGTTCAAAGAAACTGCCAATCCTACCCCGACATCCACTCAAACGGAAGAAGGCAATATAGACGAATTTATAAGATATTATTCGGGGCATTTATATTGAAAACTCCATACATTTAATTACTTTTGCCCTACACAACAATATCCAAAGAAATGAACAGCCACTTCAAAGAAATAACAATTACAAATTTCAGAGGGTTTGACTCGCTCACCATCAAGAAGCTCCAAAGAATCAATATTTTTGTAGGGGCAAATAATGTGGGAAAAACATCAATACTGGAAGCCGCATTCATGTTGAGCGGCATGTCGAATCCTTTTATATCCAATCGCATAAATTATCTCAGAACGGCATTGCTTAACAATAACATAGACAGTTCCAGGTATCTGTTTCATAATGTGGACTTCAGCAACAAACCTCTCTTAAAAGGATTCATGACAGACGGGAAAACAAGAAAAATAACATTTGCTCCCGTAACTTCACACAATGAAACGGACATGTCATCAAGCAATTCAGCGAACCAGGCCATAATCAGCCAACTGAATTTTGAATTCGGTCAAGAGGAAAATGGAAAAGGTTTTACATATCATTCAAAAATAGTTGTCGCAAACGACGGAAATACCCGGCAGGAAACGGACAATGGATATAGAGAGCTTTTAAATGCGCTGTTCATTCCTGTCGACAAAAACGACGCTAATGCCACGGCCAATTTTTCCACATTGGTAAAACACAACCGAAAGCATTTTGTAACCAATGCTCTGCATGATTTTGACCCTTCAATCGAATCAATAGAGGCATTGCCTGATGGATTATACTTGAAAATCAAGAACGTGAAAGAGCTGCTGCCGATAAGTATGGGAGGAGATGGAGTAAGACGGATGATAAACATCATATCAACTATTGCCTGCGAAGACTATGATATCGTATTCATTGACGAAATAGACAATGGAATGCATTACAGCGCCCACAAATTGATGTGGAGAACTATATTGAAGTTCATTTTGACGCACGACATACAACTGTTCGTTACAACACATAATCTGGATTGCCTGATGGGGCTCAAAAATGCCATGCAGGAAGAAGATAGTTTGCGGAAACTGACACATGTATACAACGTCGCGAAAACAAGGAATAAAGGATTTCAGGTCTATAGTTATGGCTATAATGAACTGAAAGAAGCCATTGAGAACGAAATTGAAATCAGAAAATGAAAGATACATACCGGATTTTCGTAGATCATAAACATCTACCACAAAGGAGCACAGAGGAAACAACTAAAAGCTCTGTGTGACTCTGTGGTGATAGATAATACTGAATTATGCTCAAACATCTGAAAGACATACTTCCCCGGCTCACTTCGCACGGGGTAGGCGAAAAGCGGGTGCTGCTGTCGGCCGGCGAAACGGAAACGGCTGTAACGCAGATTGCAGTGACAACACTGCACGCGGGGGAAACGGCAAACGGACACAGCCATGCGACAATGGAGGAGTATTTTTTCTTCCTGCACGGGGAAGCGGCACTGACAATCGACGGGGAACGGACAGCCTGTCACGAGGGGGATTTCGTGCAGATCAGAAAAGGCACGTTCCATACGCTGGAGGCTGTATCGGAAGTGGAAGTAATGACTATAGGAATCGCAACGGAAATGTAATCTAACATCATAAAACATGGACATCAAACTGAATGAGTTACGACTTATCGAATCGAAAAGAGAGCTGGAGGCTATCCCGGAAGGGAAGAAGCTGATAAACACGATCAACGCGCATTCGTATAACACAGCTCTGAAGGACAAACTTTTCGCGGAAGCGCTGCAACGGGGAGATGCACTGATTCCGGACGGGGCAAGCATCGTGATGGCATGCAGGTGGCTGAAAGCGAAAAGCCAGCCGAAAGAACGCATCGCCGGATGGGACTTGTTTGTCATGGAGATGGAGCGGCTGAACAGGAAGGGGGGAAAATGTTTCTTCATGGGCAGCAGCGAAAAGGTGCTGGGACTGATAAAGGAACGGACAAAAGCGGTGTATCCGAACATTACGGTGGAAACCTATTCCCCACCCTACAAGCCGGAATTCAGCGAGGAGGACAACCGCGCCATCATCGAGGCCATAAACAGGGCGGATCCGGACCTGCTGTGGATAGGCATGACGGCACCGAAGCAGGAGAAATGGACCTACACGCACTGGGACGAGCTGAAAATCCGCTGCCATACGGGAACCATCGGAGCCGTGTTCGACTTCTTTGCCGGCACGGTGGAAAGGGCGCCGGAATGGTGGCAGAAACACAGCCTGGAATGGCTGTACCGGCTGCTGAAAGAGCCGAAACGGATGTGGAAACGATACATCATCGGAAACACGCTGTTTCTGTGGAATGTGGGGAAGCTGATGATGAAAAGGCTATAAACGGCCTAAAAAAACATTGATTATATACATTGATTGGGCTAAAATCAATATATTTGCACAAAATTTGGATTTCAAGTTTTTTACATAACTAATTTACACATGAGAAAAGTTGCATTGATCACCGGAATCACCGGACAGGACGGTTCGTTCCTGGCTGAATTTTTGTTGGGGAAAGGATATGAAGTGCACGGTACAATCCGCCGTTCTTCGGTAGACTATCGTGAACGCATCGCTCATCTGGAAGGCACTCCGCATTTTCATCTGCACTATGCGGACCTGGGGGATTCGATGAGCATCATTCAGGTAGTAAATAAAGTGAAACCGACGGAAATCTACAACCTGGCAGCGCAAAGCCACGTGCAGGTGAGCTTCGACTCGCCGGAATTTACAGCCGATGTAGACGCTACGGGCGTGCTGCGTGTGCTGGAGGCTGTGCGCCAGTGCGGACTGACAGATTCATGCCGCATCTACCAGGCCTCCACATCGGAGCTTTACGGCAAGGTGGAAGAAGTTCCGCAGAACGAAAACACACCGTTCCATCCGTACAGCCCGTATGCTGTGGCTAAACTGTACGGCTACTGGATTGTGAAAGAATACCGCGAAGCGTACAACATGTTCTGCTGCTCGGGTATCCTGTTCAACCACGAGTCGGAACGCCGCGGAGAAACCTTCGTGACAAGAAAGATCACGCTGGCAGCCGCACGCATCGCGCAGGGAAAGCAGGACAAGCTTTATCTGGGCAACCTCTCGTCGCTGCGTGACTGGGGATACGCAAAGGATTACGTGGAATGCATGTGGCTGATTCTGCAGCATGACACTCCGGAAGATTTCGTAATCGCTACGGGCGTGCAGCATTCGGTACGCGAGTTCTGCTACCTGGCATTCAAACATGCAGGCATCGAACTGGAGTTCAAGGGCGAAGGACTGGAAGAAAAGGGATACGACAAGGCTACGGGCAAGGTGCTTGTGGAAGTGTCGGAAGACTTCTACCGCCCGACAGACGTGGTGAACCTCTGGGGTGACCCGACCAAGGCGAAAGCCGAACTGGGATGGGATCCGGGAAAGACAAGCTTTGAAGAACTGGTGAAGATCATGGTGGACGCCGACATGGCAAAAGTGGCCATAGAACGTGCAAGCGAGAAAGTGCGCACCAACCTGGCCGAATACCTGGAGAAGGGAATCGTGAAGTAAGTTTTTTTAAAGGAGTTAGAGGAGTTAGAGAAGTTAGAGAAGTTAGAGAAGTTAGAGAAGTTAAAGGAGTTGGAGAAGGTAAAGAAGCTAACCAAAACCTCGTCAACTTGTCAACTCACAAACTCAAAAACTTAAAAACTTAAATCAATGGATAAATCTACAAAAATATTTGTGGCAGGACACCACGGACTGGTGGGATCTGCCATCTGGAACAACCTGCAGCAACGGGGATATACGAATCTGGTAGGACGGTCGCACAAGGAACTGGACCTGCTGGACCCGGTTGCCGTGAAGAAATTTTTTGATGAAGAACAGCCGGAAGCGGTGGTGCTGGCCGCAGCGCATGTGGGAGGCATCATGGCAAACCTGCAATACCGGGCAGACTTCATCTATCAGAACCTGCAGATCCAGCAGAACGTGATAGGAGAAAGCTTCCGCCACGGAGTGAAGAAGCTGCTCTTTCTGGGAAGCACGTGCATCTATCCGCGCGAGGCTCCGCAGCCGATGAAGGAGGAAGTGCTGCTCACTTCGCCGCTGGAATATACGAACGAGCCGTACGCAATCGCAAAAATAGCGGGACTGAAGATGTGCGAAAGCTTCAACCTGCAGTACGGCACAAACTACATCGCCGTAATGCCGACAAACCTGTACGGGCCGAACGACAATTTCCATCTGGAAAACAGCCATGTGCTGCCGGCAATGATACGCAAGATCCACCTGGCCAAATGCCTGAACGAAGGCGACTGGGAGGCTGTGCGCAAGGACATCAACCTGCGTCCGGTGGAAGGCGTAAACGGAAGCAACTCGGAACAGGAAATTCTGGACAAGCTGGCCAAATACGGAATCACGCCGGAAGCCGTGACCCTGTGGGGAACCGGAAAGCCGCTGCGCGAGTTCCTGTGGAGCGAAGAAATGGCTGACGCAAGCGTACATGTGCTGCTGAACGTGGACTTCAAGGATACCTACAAGGAAGGCGACAAGGAAATCCGCAACTGCCACATCAACGTGGGCACGGGCAAGGAGCTGTCGATCAAGGAAGTGGCAGAGAAGATCATGAAGGAAATCAACTTCAAGGGCGAACTGCGCTGGGACGCTTCGAAACCGGACGGAACCATGCGGAAGCTGACCGACGTGACGAAGCTGCACAACCTGGGCTGGCACCACAAGATTGAAATCGACGAAGGTATCCACCGCCTGTACGAATGGTACCTGAAGGGGATTTGCATCAACCACCAGACCGCGTGACGGCAGGCCGCTGCGTGAAGCGAACAAACGGAGAGGCGGTGCCAAAAAAAGAATGACCTTGCTTTTTGACGGCCATCCGCTGCTTTGACACCCTCTCTTCATCTGCTAACATATCCGAAAGAATGAAAGGTAAATTTATTGTCATAGAAGGACTGGACGGATGCGGAAAGTCCACACAGGTGCGTCTGCTTCAGCAAAAGCTGGAGGCGGACGGAACGGCGCACCGCTTCATCCACTTTCCGATGCTCAACCAGGGCGTATACGGAAATCTGACGGCTGAATTTCTCAGAGGGGAGTTCGGCTCGCTGGAAGAGGTGCACCCCAAACTGGTGGCGCTGCTTTTCGCCAACGACCGCCTGGAGCATATAGGCATCATCCGGGAATGGCTGGACAAAGGATACTGCGTGCTGGCCGACCGGTATGTATATTCGAATGTGGCTTTCCAGTGCGCCAAACTGAAGGCGGAAGAGAAGAAAAGGGAACTGAAGGACTGGATTCTGGCATATGAATTCGGACACAACGCCCTGCCCCGCCCCGACCGCACACTTTTTCTTGACATGCCTTTCAGCTTTATCGAACGCTCGCTGACATCGGAACGTGAGGGGAGTGACCGGGACTATCTGAACGGCCGGAAGGACATACACGAAAGTTCGCTGGCTTTTCAAAGAAATGTACTGGAGATGTACCGCAAGCTGCTGGCTGAAGAAAAGGACTTCAGCGCAGTGAGCTGTACGGATG
Organism: Bacteroides gallinaceum; assembly: GCF_030373775.1. NCBI lineage: Bacteria > Pseudomonadati > Bacteroidota > Bacteroidia > Bacteroidales > Bacteroidaceae > Bacteroides > Bacteroides gallinaceum. Next base: position 26,171 of record NZ_JAUDEN010000030.1, read on the forward strand.
AGGAAGGCAACCTGTCTTCCATTGATGAAATACAACTCCGAATCCGCGAGATTCTGAACCTGTAATTTTAAAAAACGTATTTACCACAGGCTTCCCTGTACAAGCTTTTTGTCACAGGGTTGAAACCTCATGTGGTAAATATTATTAAAAATACGTTTTCGGACTCCGATTTTTAAACATTTTCATAAAAAAAGCGTTTATTTGCGCCGGTAAACAAAAGAGAGTTTTTTAGATATGCTGGAAAGAAAAAACTATGATTCTTACAACCAGTGGGTAAACCTGTTTGTTGTATGCTGCGAAACTGTTGTTGCAGGAGCGGTTTATTATCTCTACTGCTGTCTGACGGAAAACAATCCCTGGAACAAGACAATGAATGCACCGATGCTGCAGAGCCTGCTGATAATCGTGCTCTGCTATTTCATCGCCGCAATCCAGGTGGGAGTTGTGCTCTACAAGCGAAAAGTTTATGCTTACCAAATCATTACGAAGGTATTCAAGAACATTGTCGGATTCGGAATCCTTGCGGGACTGATTCTGCACATGGGGAAGTTCCTGGATGCATGGTCGCTTTTCTACTTCACTTATCTGATCATCCTTTTCATAATCATGGCGCTGTTCCGGCTCTCGCTCCGCAAGTTCGTCAAGAGCTACAGGCAGCGGGGAGGAAACCTGAGGTACGTGGTGCTGGTGGGAAGCACACAGAACATGCAGGACCTCTACCACGAACTGACGGACCAGGACTATACGGGATACAGGGTGCAGGGTTATTTCGACTTCGAACCGAACGAGGATTTCCCGCGGGACTGCAAATACCTGGGAACTCCGGAAAATGTGATCGACTACCTGAAAGAGAATGAAAACACGCACTACCTGTACTGCAGCCTCCCGTCGAAGAACGGACAGCTGATAAAATCAATCATCGACTACTGCGAAAACCACGTGGTTCACTTCTACAGCGTGCCGAACGTATACAACTACCTGCACCACCGCATGTACTTCAACATGGTAGGCAACGTGCCCTACCTCAGCCTGCGGAGAGATCCGCTGAGCCGCTTCGGAAACAAGGTGCTGAAACGGACGTTCGACATCGTGTTCTCGCTGCTGTTCCTCTGCACGCTCTTCCCCATCATCTTCATCGTCGTGGCAATCGTAACGAAAATAACCATGCCGGGACCGATCTTCTTCAAGCAGAAACGGAACGGGCTCAACGATGAGGAATTCTACTGCTACAAGTTCAGAAGCATGAAGGTGAACGCGCAGGCCGACACGCTGCAGGCCACAAAGAACGACCCGAGAAAGACAAAATGGGGAAACATCATGCGGAAAACGAACATCGACGAGCTGCCGCAGTTCATCAATGTGCTGAAAGGCGACATGAGCGTGGTGGGACCGCGCCCGCACATGCTGAAACACACGGAAGAATATTCGAAACTGATCAACAAATACATGGTGCGCCACTTCGTGAAGCCGGGAATCACGGGATGGAGCCAGGTGACGGGCTACAGGGGCGAAACCAAGGATCTGAAAGACATGGAAGGACGCATACTCGGCGATATCTGGTATATCGAACACTGGAGTTTCGGCCTTGACCTGTTCATCATCTACAGAACGATTGCGAACGCAATCCATGGGGAAAAGAACGCTTACTAATCAAAACTTATACATAAAAAAAATGAAAACGACAAGAACTTTCAAGCCAATATGTTTGATACTGCTGCTGCTTTTTGCCGGCTCTGCGGCATTTGCACAGGGAAAATGGGACGCTTTCCCCAAAAATGAGAAATGGTTTCTCATGGGAGGCGTGGGAATACACGGCTATGTGGGCGACTACGACAGCCAGATCAGCTTCGGGGAACGCTTCGGAGCCGGCGGCGAAATTGCCGTAGGAAAATGGATAGCCCCCGCCATCGCAGTGCGGCTGCAGCTCAATGCGCTGCACGCAGTGGGAGGCACAAAGTCCGGAAAGAAAGAATCGTGGAACTACGGCCACGCACATGTTGACGCCATGCTGAACCTCTCGGAGCTGGCTGTCGGAGCGGACGAAGAACGCCTGTACAGCGCCATCCCGTTCATGGGTATAGGTGTGGCCAGAAGAGCGGCACGCCACAATGCGGACGCCGTTCCGACACTGACCATCGGACTGCTCAACAGCTTCCGCATGAACGAGCATCTCTGCCTGAACATTGAAGGCAAAGGAAGCATCGTGGGCGACAAGCTGGACGGACTGGCCGGCGGCAGAAGCGGAGAAGGAACGCTCACGCTGACAGTTGGCATGACATACAATTTCTAATATGCAACATAGACCATAAAATAAAAAGACAAGTTAATGTTTTTTAGGAGAGTTTTTACAGGATTACTGATATTAGTTTGCTGTTTTCAGGTAGCCACAGCACAAGCCGCAAGAGAAAAAAGTCAGAAACAGACGATTCCGTTCAAAGAAAGGTGGGCATTCAGATCAAATGCCGTAAACTGGGTGGGGCTAATGCCGAACATTGGAGTGGAATATGACCTATCCAGCTCTGTATACAACAAGTGGACACTGGGCATATCCGCCACATGGAACGGAAATACAGACGTCAATTTCGACCAGAAAATCCAGCAGAGAATCAACGATTACCGCATCGAGGCGCGGAAGCACGTAAAGCCGTCGCTCCAGATCCGCCCCGGACAGAAACGTATGCCGAAATTCTGGCGGACGTACTACTGGGGAATCTATGCCGGATACACGAAGTTCAACCTGATGTGGAACAAGGGAGTGGCCGGCGACCTGTTTCAGGCGGGAGTCACCGGCGGATGGGAAGTGCCGCTATACCAGTGCAAGCAGGGAGGGCTCGACCTTGATCTGGGACTGAGCATCGGAATGCTTTACGCCGAATACGGCAAATACAGGTTCGCGGACGGAAAGACGGTGCTCACGGAGGAAAAAGGAAGGCACATCCTTCCCTATCCCCTTCCCACGGAAATCAGGGTAGGCATCGTTTACCGCTTCAATTCGATCAAATATAAATATACTAAAACGAAAACTAAATATTAACGGATATGCTAAAGCTATTTAACCAGAGGACAATTCAAAAAGCCGCAATGACAATGCTGCTGGCATGCGCTGTATCTCACATGCACGCACAGCTGATTGCGGCAAAGACAAATGCACTCCTGTGGGGAAACCTGACCCCCAACCTTTCGTTCGAACTGGTCACTTCCGAAAAGACCAGCGTAATGGCGGGTGCATTCTATTCGGTCGACCAGAATCCGCTCGACTGCAGCATCAAGGGTGTTGACATACAGGCGAGGTACTGGATAAGCGGACGGCCGCTTGCACAGAGTTTCATCGCCCTGGGACTGCAGGGCATGAGATACAACGCCACATTCTCCGGGAAACGCCACTTCGGCGACGCCGCAGGACCGGGGCTTGTATACGGATATGCACTGCCGCTCACCAAACGGTTCAACCTGGAATTCAGCGCAGGCATCTCGCTGATGTGGTTCAGAGAACAGAAATACGAGGAAGGGACTCCTGCCCCGGACAACTACAATTCCACCGGCATGAAAGTGATGCCGATGGGACTGGGAATCACATGTACGTACATATTTAAATGAAATGAAGCATGAAAACTTACTTTAAAACAGGAATTCTCCTCATAACGTGCCTGCTGGGGTGCGCGCTTCCGGCTGCAGCCCAGAAGATGACCAAAGTGACAGGTATCGTCTACAACATCGCCGGAAGAAAGAAAATACCGTTTTCCGACATCGCAGTCCAGGTGTATGCAGCCAAGACCGTGGCTGAAGGAAAAGACATAAAGAAGGCGCTCGACTCGGATCCGAACGATCCCGACAGGCTGATCATGTTCCATCTCGACAAGAACGCAAAGACTACGACCGACAACAACGGATACTACGAAATCATGGTACCCGACAACGGCGCCCTGATCTTCAAGGCCGGACTGAGCACGGCCGTGTTCAAGGAAGTGGACCACCGCATGAAAATAGACGTGGAAATCAACGACGGACTTCACCTCAGTGAAGTGACCGTGACGGGCATACGCACGGAAATGGCACCCGAACCGCAGGCTCCGATCATGTTCGGCAACCAGTATATACCTTACACCACATTCAACATCCCGTCGCACACGGGAAACCGCTATTCGAGGCTCATCATCCAGCCGTATGTGGTGGACTGTATGCTGAATGACACGGTAGTGCTCCCGCGTCCGCTGGTGTACGACGGAAAAGAATATTCCATGACACAGCTCCGAAAAAAGGGATACGACATGAGCCGTGACCCGCTGAACCCGTACATCATCAAGGACCAGTATCTCTCGAGCGACCCGATGACCATCCACTGGCGCGACACCGTTGTGGTGCCGGACGCAACCCACAGCTACAACTGCTACGCGACAATCAGCATCGAGGACTATTCGGCCATCACTTACCGCACATACGAGGTGAACACCTGCAAGGCAAAACGGCCGCTAAAGTTCCTCCAGTACAACATGCTGTACCAGACAATGGATCCGATGGACTACAAGGAGCGTCCGCAAATACAGAAGCGCAACACGTCGGACAAGATCCTGCTGACGTTTGAAATCAATTCGGACAAGCTTGTGCAGAACGAGGAGAACAAAAGAAGCCTTGACATGCTGAGAAACAGGCTGAAGGAAATCGCAGAGTCGCCGGGCGCAATCCTGAAAGAGTTCCACGTTACCGGAACTTCATCGCCGGACGGAAACTACTACTCGAACCTGGCTTTGGCGGAAAGACGTATGAAACGCATCGAAAGCGAAATAACTTCCATCCTGCCCCGCCAGATTCTGGAACGCGTATACCGCAATCCGCAGGCAACAGTCGCTCCGTGGTCGGACATCGTAACGCTGCTTGAACGTGACGGAAAAACGGGCGAAGCGGCTCAGGTGAAAGAAGTGCTCGCCAGATACAAAGACGCGAACCAGCAGGGTATCGCCTTGAAAAAGCTGCCGTTCTACAAATCCGTAATCACAACATATCTCGAAGAACTGCGCAAGGTAAACTACAACTGCATATACGAAATCTACCGCGAGCCGAACGACGAGGAAATCATGGCTCTCTACAAAAAGGAAGGGGCAGACGGAACGTATACGCGCTATGAATACTGGCGGCTGTTCATGCTGCTGAAAGACAGGGAGCAGCTGAAAGAAATCTACCGCAAGGCTTACGAAACGTCGCTTGCCGAAAGAGGAAAGCCGTGGGCATTGGCGGCAAACAATCTGGCTGTCATGTGCCTGGAAGACGGAATTTCAGACACGGAGATTCTGGATCCGCTGATTGACCGCGCAATCTACACCACCGACTACAAGCGCACAAGCGATGACAACCAGCGCGTTGAAATCATCAACCCGTCGCCGATTGTGAACAACCAGCTGTGCATGTATGTCAACAAGGGCGACTTCACCAACGCAAGCATATTGGCCAAGATGCTTCCGGAGGACGAGAAGTATGACATGCTGAAGGCTTACGCATGGGCCATCGGAGGATATTTCCGCGGAGGAGCTACTCCCGAAGAAAAGGCACGCGCAGAAAAGACATTCAACACCATAAAGAACTCTTCGCCGCAGAATGCCGTAGTGATGTATCTGGCGCTCGAATCGCCGGAAGGAGATGCAGAGGCTCTGAAACAGATTGAACTGCTGCCGCAGGAAGATGCGCTGACCTGGTACTTCAAGGCCGTCATCTCTGCGAGAAAGGGCGACTTGAGCATCAATGACACTGCATTTATGCTCTCGGAATGCTTCAAGCGTGACAAAAAGTTCATATCCATCGCACAGAACGACGGTGAATTTGACGACGATACCGTAGAGATCGCATTGGATTTGTATAACTAACAAACAAATAAGATTAAACTATGAAACCTAAATATATTATACCCGTCCTATGCGCCTGCATATGTGCCTTACAGCCTGAAGACTCGCACGCACAGGCAGTGAAACTGCGCAAGGACAGTACGGAAAGATATTTCAACGCACTTGACTATACCCTGCAGAAGCGCTATATCCCGCAAGGGAAAAAGGTGGGGAACGACATGCCCGGGAAAAACTTCTCGCTTTCGGCAGGTGCCGGAATCCAGAAGCTGAGAGGAGCCGGAGCAGGACTTCCGCTCTACTACAACGGAAGCATCAGCCTGTCGAAAGACTTCACTCCGTTCAATACTTACCGGGTGACCCTGCTGGGGGGATTCAACGATGAATTCAAACAGGGGGGCATCGAAATCGACCACCTGTTCAACCTGTCTGACTACATCGGAGGATACCGGAGCGGAGCGCACATGAACCTGTATACCGTGCTGGGTATCGGCGGCTATGCCAGCAAACGCGACGGAAAAGACGCAAAGATCTCGGGGTCGCTTCATGCCGGACTTCAAGCCACTTACCACCTGTCGAAGAACTGGGACTGGTTCGTGGAGCCGAAGATGTATCTTTATACCGACGGAATTGACGGATATACCTGCAACAAGCGTTACGACCTGGCCTACGGAGTGGTTACCGGCATCACCTACCGGTTTACGGATCTGCCTGTCAAGCCCAAGTCGGAAGATGCCGGGGATAACCTGTTCATCGAAGCTGGCATAGGCACACAGGCGGACTTCGTCAAGAACGTGCGCGAAAACCTGCCCGGACTGCAGATGCTGGGACCGGCCGCTTCACTCTCTCTGGGAAAGTGGTTCATGCCGTTAGGTATCCGCGGAACAATATTCGGAGGATTCCACTATACGTTCAACCCTGAACAGAACAAGAGCGAAGAAGTGTATGCAGGCGGACGCATAGAAGCGATGGTCAACCTGAACACGCTGTTCAAGCCCACGCTGACCGACCCGAAGCTGGAGGTGAATCTCTCGGCCGGCTACGAACTGGGAGCCTTGGGACACCGCAGCGCAATGTACTCGAAAAAGATCCGCATGTTCCACAGCCCGACGGCCGCAGCACAGCTTGTCTATTTCGTCAACGAGCAGATCGGCGTGTTCGGAGAAGCACGCTACAGCCGGAGCCAGTATACGCAGCCGTACAAGAGCGGAATAACCCAGGACCGCCACATGCAGAATTTAGGCGTCATGTTCGGTGTGCAGTACCGCAGAAGAAAGGCGGACTTCGATTCAAGAAGGGGCGTGTTCAAGCCTTATAACTTTGTGTATGCAAGCGTAGGGGGCAATTTCCCGATGCGCACCACCAACATCAAGGGACAAAGCTTCTTCTCGCTGGTGGGCCAGCAGGCTACAATCGGATACGGACGCAAATATACGCCCATATCGGGTGTAAGGGCATATATGGAAGTGGGACGCTATCCGTATATCGGAGGAGGAACGTATCCGTTTTCCATCGCCGCAGACTATATGCTTGACGTGACCAACCTGATAGGCAATTACAACGAAAACAGGATATTCACGCTGAACGCATTTGCCGGTATCGTATATACGCACCACGAACTGCTGAAGAACAACTACTTCGGATTTGAGGCCGGACTGCAGGAAAGCTTCCGGATTTCTGACGAATGGAGTATCTTCCTCGAAGAGTGCGCCAGAGGGTATAAGGGAAAAATCACTCCCTCGGCACGTGTGTACACTTCAAAGAAGCTGTCGGGTGTGCTGAGCGGAAGCGTCGGAGTCAGCTACCGCTTCTGAAAACAGAGAGAATACAGTTAAACCGAAATGACAAAAACCATGCTGATAGCTGTTGATTTTGACGGAACTCTCGTGGAACACCGCTACCCGGAAATCGGCCGGGAACTTCCTTTTGCCTTCGAAACACTGAGAATGCTGCAGAAGGAAGGGCACCGGCTGGTGCTGTGGAGCGTCAGGGAAGGCAAACTGCTGGACGAGGCTGTGGCTTTCTGCAGGGAACGCGGGGTGGAATTCTATGCCGTGAATGCAAATTATGAAGAAGAACGGGAGAACCACCAGCACTTCTCAAGGAAACTGAAGGCGGACATTTTTATCGACGACAGAAACCTGGGGGGAATGCTCGACTGGGGCAGCATCTACCGGATCATACACCACAAGATCAAGATCGCTGACCTTATTGCGGACGCTCTTGAAGAAAAGCTGGGAGAAAAGGATTACGAACGTGAAGCGAAAGGAAAGAAAGGTTTCTTCAAGAAGCTGTTCGGCTGACCCTGGCCGACTTTGATGAAAGCCCCGGAACAGGAAACAAATACCATAAAAGGGTGTGTCGGAACACAAATCAACCAGATTTTGTTTTGTAAGCATCCGATAAAGTACACATTGTAGATTTGTAAAAAACAACAAACTCTTCTTATCAACGAATATAAAGTTGACAGGAAGAGTTTGCTGTTCTATTGTATCGTAAGCATTCGGTAAACCACGTATTTTCGTCTCCAACTTCCATCATTAACTTTACGTCCAAAAAGCCAAGTTATGATGACACGAGATTCATTCTTTTCTATAAATTGTTTCATAATT
>NZ_JAUDEN010000031.1:0-33059 GCF_030373775.1 Bacteroides gallinaceum
TCCTGTTTTGACACAGCCTCTTCTGTTGCATTTGTTGTCTGGATGAATTTCAGTCTTTGTCAATCTTGATCACACCGCCCGTAACCGGATTGAAGACCACGCGCGTGTTCACTTTCTTGTCAAACAGTCCGTCTACCAGCACTTCCGTGTAGCCGAACTGCGTTATCTGAAGTTCGTTCTCCCATTTTATCTTTCCCTGGAAAGAAACGCTCACTTTGCCTTTGCCGGGGATATTGTAGATCACACCGTCGATTTTCTTCTTTTTCTTCCCGTCTTCTACCGGTGCCGGAAGCGATGACGAGTTGCTTATGCTGATGCTGATGGGATCTCCGGCCAGATTGTCTGCTTGCAGAACGCCCAGTCTGGAAGAGAAGCGGGCAAAAACCTTGTCGCTCATTTTGTCTTCCGGATTGACCGTGAATGTAAACACTTTGTCCGTGCGGTCTGTCACTCCCGTGAAACTTTCGGTCAGTGCGCGTTCCTGCTTGTCGAGCTGGCTGATGATCAGTTTCAGTGAGGCTCCGTCTTTCGGCATTGTGTCGGCCTGTCCGCGCAGGATGGCGTTTTTGCTCTCGCGTATGTTATAGATTTCACGGGCGGTAAGCTCTGCCATCTTAGCCGAAGAGCCGGCTACCAGGATGTCTTCCGTCATATACTGGTGTGCATTCTCATGCTTCTGCGGAATCTGGAGCTTGTATTCCGGCTGTTCCTCCTTATAGCTGGAAGTGGTGTTGATAGCTTTTGCAATCCCTTGGTCTGTCAGTTCGATGTTTGACTCCAGACTTTTGTCTTTCAGCTTCATGATGTAAGCCTTGGTTGAATCGGGTATTCCGGCCGTGCGCACCTGGATGTCTTTGATTTCCCAATGCGTTTCCGGACGGGTGCTGACATTGTTCAGCCGCAGGTAGCGGTTGGCATAAAGCCCGAATTCTCCCGGCTTGTAGTCAACGCGCGTGGCGATAATGTCTACCACTATCTGTGTTTTCGGGAGAAAATAAATGATACCTTCACCTTCGCCCGGTGTGTAGATGTCTTGTGCCTGTATGCCGGCAGATGCCAGCAGTGCAAGTGCGATAATGGCTTTTTTCATATTATTCAGGATTTACGTTGTTTTTGTCAGACAATTGTTTCCAGGCTTCAGGAAGTGCGGCGATGATATCGCCGGCTGTCATGCTGATTTCTCCCATGCGCCGGCAGGCAATGTCGCCCGCCAGTCCGTGCACATAAACTCCGAGGCGGCAGGCATCCGACGAGTTGTAGCCTTGCGAGAGCAGTGCAAGCAGGATGCCCGTCAGCACGTCGCCGCTTCCTCCCGTCGCCATTCCCGGATTTCCTGTCGGGTTGAAGCTGACGCTTCCGTTAGGCGAGATGACAGCCGTCCATGCTCCTTTCAGCACGATGTAGCAGCGCAGGTAGCTCGCCAGTTCTTTGGCTTTTGTCAGACGTTCGTATGAATTGGAGCAGCGTCCGACAATGCGTTCGAGCTCTTTGGGATGAGGCGTGAGGATGGAGTCGGCAGGCAGGTTCGACAGGTTGCTGCTGTTTCTGGCCAGCAGGTTCAGCGCGTCTGCGTCGACAATCATCGGCATATAGCAGTTCTTGATTTGTGCGTAAAGCGCTTCGGCTGTCAGATCGTCCTGTCCGAGTCCCGGACCGACGGCCACGGCCTGATATGCGTCAAGGTCTGTTTCTGAGGCGAAGATATGCTCGTGCACATCGTCTTCCGTCATAGCTTCGGGAACGGCAGCCTGAAGCAGCGCGTGGTTGCATACCGGAGTGTGTACGGTAAGCAGTCCGATTCCGGAGCGCAGGCAGGCTTGTGCCGAAAGCACCGCTGCCCCTCCCATGCCGTATGAGCCGGCAATGAGCAGTCCGTGCCCGAACATGCCCTTGTGGTCGAATTTCTTGCGCGGTTTGATGATGCTTCTTATTTCTTCAGCCTCTGCGATGGAGTAGGGAGTGGAAGTTCTTTCAAGAAAATCTTTGCTGATGCCTATGTCTACCAGCATCCATTCGCCTACTAGATCGGCATTTTCGGCAAACAGAAACGCCAGTTTGGGCAGCTGTACGCTGAGAGTCAGCGTTGCATGGATGATGTTCGGGCGGTTCAGCGTAGAGTTGTTTTCTCCCATCATTCCCGAGGGAATGTCTATCGAAACGATGGGTGCCGGCGAACTGTTCAGCATCTGCACAACCTTGGCGAATCCTTTTTCGAGCGGTCTGTCGAGTCCCGAGCCGAACAGTCCGTCGATGATGACATCCGTAGGCTTGATTGCCGGGATGGTCAGTTCTTTAGTGACTTCCGTATAGCTTTCTATCGCCGTTTCGTCGAGCCTCCGCACGTTGGCAAGGCATTCTTCGGATATTTTTCCTGTGACGTTGAAGAAAATCACATTCACGGAATATCCTTTGTCGGCGAGAAGCCGCGCGATGGCCAGCGCGTCGCCTCCGTTGTTGCCTGCTCCTGCTATCACGATCATCCGGTGGGAAGTGTCCCAGCGTGAGCAGATGATCCGCGTCATGGCAGCGGCGGCTCTTTCCATCAGTTCGATGGAGGATATGGGTTCGTTGGCAATAGTATAGGCATCAGCCTCTTTCTGTTGTGCGCAAGTTAAGATTTTCATGTCGTTAGCTAATTAATCATGCATAAAAGTGAAATTCTTCCGGCAGCGGGCACAGGATACATGAAACGTCAGTGATGCTCTGTGTTCTCTGCGGCGTATTTTGTCGGTAAAAGTACGAAAAAAGCGGTAGACGAAGTATATGTTCTGTTGAAAATATGTTTAAAACCTTACTGACTCGTGCAATGGTTTGTCGGAAAATCTGTAAATTTGCGGCAATTTTAAAATCAGTCAATGTGTATGAAAGAAATTCAGATAAAAGACAAGCGTTTCAGAACATTCATTCCTGAGGCGGACATATTGCGTGAAGTGCATAGAGTTGCAAGTGAAATCAGCCGCGACCTTGAGGGTGAGAATCCGCTGTTTGTGAGTGTGCTGAACGGTTCTTTCATGTTTACGGCCGATTTGATGAAGTGTCTGGATATACCTTGTGAGGTATCGTTCGTAAAGCTTGCTTCCTATGCGGGCACATCGTCGACGGGAAAAGTGAAGGAACTTGTCGGTCTGAATGAAGACATTTCCGGACGCACGGTGGTGATTGTGGAAGATATCGTGGATACGGGACTGACAATGAAGCGGCTTATCGAAACGTTGAAAGGGCGCGGACCGAAAGACATCCGTGTGGCTACGCTGCTGGTGAAGCCGGACAAACTGGAGGTGGAGCTGAACCTCGACTATGTGGCGATGAAGATTCCCAACGACTTCATCGTGGGATACGGACTTGACTATGACGGACTGGGACGTAACTACCGCGACATTTATACGGTAATCGACTGAAACAGTAATAATAACATAACAAAAAGGTAAAAAAGATGTTGAACATTGTAATTTTTGGCGCACCGGGTTCCGGCAAAGGCACTCAGAGTGCGCGTATCGTGGAAAAATATGGGCTGAACCATATTTCTACAGGTGATGTGCTGCGTGCGGAAATCAAGAACGGAACTGAACTCGGCAAGACTGCAAAAGGCTATATCGACAACGGACAGCTGATTCCCGACGCACTGATGATTGATATTCTGGCAAGTGTGTTTGACAGCCTGAAAGACAGCAAAGGCGTGATATTCGACGGATTCCCCCGTACAATCGCTCAGGCAGATGCGCTGAAGGCGATGCTGAAAGAACGCGGACAGGAAGTGTCTGTGATGCTCGACCTGGAAGTTCCGGAAGACGAGCTGATGACGCGCCTTATCAAGCGCGGACAGGAGTCTGGCCGTGCCGACGACAACGAAGAAACAATCAAGAAACGCCTGGTGGTTTATCATTCGCAGACGGCTCCGCTGATCGACTGGTACAAGAAAGACGGAACTTACCGCCACATCAACGGACTGGGCACGATGGACGGTATCTTTGCCGATATCTGCAAGGCTATTGAAAATATTTAAATTGAAGTTGACGGGTTGGCAAAGTGCGGGGTGACAAAAGGCCGGATAAGCTTTGTCACCTCGTTGGCTCGTCACTCGTAACTGAAAAAAATTATGGCTGAATCGAATTTTGTTGATTATGTAAAAATCTACTGCCGCTCCGGAAAAGGAGGACGCGGCTCGGCACATTTGCGCCGTGAAAAATATATGCCAAACGGAGGACCTGACGGTGGCGACGGTGGTAGAGGAGGTCATGTGATTTTGCGGGGAAACCGCAACTACTGGACACTGCTTCACCTGAAGTACGAGCGTCATGTGTTTGCCGGACACGGCGGAAACGGTTCTAAAAGCCGGAGTACCGGAAAGGACGGTGAGGACAAGGTGATAGAGGTGCCGTGCGGAACCGTTGTGTACAATGCGGAAACCGGTGAATATGTGTGCGACATCACCGAACACGGACAGGAAGTCATTCTCCTGAAAGGCGGTCGCGGAGGTCTGGGAAACTGGCATTTCCGTACGGCCACAAGGCAGGCGCCGCGCTTTGCCCAGCCGGGAGAGCCGATGCAGGAAATGATGGTGATTCTCGAACTGAAGCTGCTGGCCGATGTCGGTCTGGTAGGTTTTCCGAATGCCGGAAAGTCTACGCTGCTTTCTGCCGTTTCTGCCGCCCGTCCGAAAATAGCCAACTATCCGTTCACTACGCTTGAACCGAATCTGGGCATCGTGTCATATCATGACGGCAAGTCGTTCGTGATGGCGGACATTCCGGGAATCATCGAAGGAGCAAGCGAAGGAAAGGGACTGGGACTGCGTTTCCTGCGCCACATCGAACGCAACTCGCTGCTGCTGTTCATGGTGCCGGGCGATACGGATGACATCCGCAAGGAATATGAAATCCTGCTCAACGAGGTGGCTACGTTCAATCCGGAAATGCTCGACAAGCAGCGTGTGCTGGCAATCACGAAGTGTGACTTGCTGGATGACGAACTTGTCGGAATGCTGGAGCCGACTTTGCCCGAAGGTGTTCCTTATGTATTCATCTCGGCTGTGGCCGGGACAGGAATCGCTCAGTTGAAAGACCTGTTGTGGAACGAGCTGAACAAGGAAAGCAACCGTCTGGAAGCCGTGCGCCACGAAGCGATTGTCCATCGCCCGAAGGACTTGACAAAGCTTCAGGAGGAACTGAGGGATCTGGGTGAGGACGAAGACTTTGATTATGTGTATGAGGATGACGATCCGGATGATTTCGAGTATGAATATGAAGAAGAGGACTGGGAAGACGAACCTGAAAAGTAATGGAATATCAGTTTGTTAAAGATAGAAGGATGTTGGAATATGGCTTGAACGGGCTGCATTCCGACATTTTTTGTTTCTCTACTACACGCCATGGCGGATACAGTGGGGGAAACTACGCTTCGTTCAACTGCAACGCCTGTTGCGGCGATTCTGAAACATCGGTAGCGCAGAACCGCGGGCTGCTTTGTTCGCTGATGCCGGTGCGTCCCAAGTGTCTGGTTATCCCTCATCAGGTGCATCGCACGGAGGTCCGCTGCATAGACGAGAGCTTCCTGCTTGAAGATGAATCGGAGCGGGCGGTTTTGCTTGAAGGAGTTGACGCGCTGGTGAGCAGCCTTCCGGAGGTGTGCCTTTGTATCTCTACCGCCGACTGCGTTCCCATACTGTTTTTCGATACCCGCCTGAAGATTGTGGCAGCGGCTCATGCCGGCTGGCGCGGAACCGTGGCCGGGATTGCGGCAAAAACACTGCGTGTGATGGCTGACGCTTACGGAACGAGGGGGCAGGACGTTGCGGCCTGCATCGGTCCGAGCATTTCGCCGGATGCCTTTGAAGTGGGCGATGAGGTTTATGAGGCGTTCCGGAGTGCCGGATTCAGAATGGACCGGATCGCTTTCCGCCGCGGCAAATGGCACATCGACTTGTGGGAAGCCAACCGGATGCAGTTGCTTGACTCCGGAGTCCTGCCGGAAAATGTCGAACTCTCCGGCATCTGCACCTACAATGCTCCGGCCGACTTCTTTTCAGCCCGCCGTCTGGGAATCCGTTCCGGCCGTATCCTTTCGGGCATCATGCTGCTGAGATAATCGGCCGGCGGTATGCCGGATGGAAGCACAGGGCGGCATATATCGCTTTTGCTCCGGCTTTCTTTGCCGTCTTCTTGATCTTGTTCCACAGTTCGGATTCTGAGTAGTTATCCTTGTAGGGAGTGTAGTCGTCGGGCTTTTTCATTTCGGTCTTGATAGAAAGTTCAAACAGGTTCTAAAGCTACGAAATAATTGCCGAAGTGCAAACTTCCGGCATGGATTTGTCGCGGCCTGCTGCCGGAATCTGTAAACCGCATCGTGAAACATACATTCCACAATGCGGTTTACAGATTCCACAGTGTGGAACATACGTTCTGCATTGCCGCCTAAATTCGCTGGGGTTCAAACCGATTATTCGAAACGCAGATTTTCGCAGATTAACGCAGATTGGGTATAAACTCAACAGCTGCTTGCTTGTGTGATGTTTTCCTTTCCCGGCAATCCGACAAGGAAAGAGTAATCTTTCTCGTTCGCCTGTTTTGCTTTGTCAGATGTATCGTTCCTTGTCTTTCTCTGTAATTTCACGTATCACCCTGCACGGATTTCCGGCGGCCAATACCCCGGCAGGAATATCTTTGTTGACTACGCTGCCGGCACCTATCACAGCTCCGTCGCCGATGGTCACTCCCGGCAGGACACTGACTCCGGCGCCAATCCATACATCGTTGCCGACCGTGATAGGGCGCGCATATTCCAGCCCTTTGTTTCTGCGTTCTGAGTCAAGCGGATGTCCGGCCGTATAGAAGCCGCAGTTGGGAGCGACAAATACATTGTCGCCGAACTTCACCGCGGCTTCGTCCAGAATCACGCAGTTCATGTTGGCGAAGAAGTTTTCGCCCACCTCGATGTTGTAGCCATAATCGCAGAAGAAAGGAGATACGATGGTGCAGCTGCCATTCACCTTTCCCAAAATACGCCTTACCAACGCGTCGCGTTCTTCTGCTTTTGACGGGCGCAACTGGTTCAGCTCGTAGGTAAGGTCGGCGCAAGCAGCCCTTTCAGCCAGCAGTTCCGGGTCATAGTTGGCATCGTAGAGCTTGCCCGCCTTCATTTTCATTTTTTCTGTTTCCATATCAATCTGAATGTTAAACTTCTTTTGGCCGATTCTTGCATAAGGGGGTATCGAAACATAAACCAACCTTCATTTTGTCATCTTGGGCAAAGCGAAAGGCTCGGAAACATAGGCTGATGCATGCGAGATGTTTCACTTCGTGCATGACATTGCCTTTTGATGCACCCTTATAAGAGGCTTCTGCCTAATTGAAACGGGTTTTAAAGTTACTCATTATTTTTCATTGAATGCGGCCTGTATGCTATAAATCTTCATCAAGTTGCGATTTTTAAGAGCCTTTGCATTTGAAGTGTAATGGGTGGACCGGCTGGAATCAGTTGGGATATGAAAGCCGATTCTGCACCGGCCTATTGTCCGCCTTCTTCGGAACCAGCCTTTCCGTGCGGGATGCAAATTGCGGCTTTTTCTCGCATTTATTGTCAAAAATGGACGTAAAGGTTTGAATGTGCAGGATAAATCGCTACTTTTGTTCTCAGATAACAGATGATTATGAATGATTTGAAGATAGAAGTTTCTGATGAATTGAGGCAGGCATGGCCCCGGTTCTGCGGGGCGGCGGTGTTTGCTTCGGTAAAGAATTCGGCCTATAGCGAAGAGCTGTGGAAGCGGATAGGGGAGTTTACCGAGCTTTACCGGCAGCGGTATACGACGGATTCGATCAAGCTGATTCCTGCCATACAGGCCACCCGCCAGGCTTACAAGAAATGCGGCAAGGACCCCAGCCGTTACCGGCCTTCGTCTGAGGCGCTGTGCCGCCGCATCTTGCGCGGGATACCTTTGTATCAGATTGATACGCTTGTCGATCTGATCAATCTGGCGTCTATTTATAGCGGACATTCGATTGGCGGGTTCGACCGCGACAAGATTCAAGGCGACCGTCTGGTGCTGGGAATCGGAAAGGCGGGAGAGCCTTACGAGGGTATCGGGCGCGGCGAACTGAACATCGAGGGGATGCCTGTATACCGGGATGCTGCCGGAGGGGTCGGTACGCCTACAAGCGACAACGAGCGGACTAAAATCAGCCTGCAAACGTCCCGGCTGCTTGCCATCATGAACGCCTACAGCGGAAGTGAAGGCCTTGAAGACTCGGTGAACTATATGGCAGGCCTTTTGAAAGAGTTTGCGGAAGCCGAAAATGTCAGCATTGTTTATTTTAAATGATTGATTTATGGATATTGAAAAGGTTCTTACAGATGGCATCGTTTTCAGAGGAGGAAAATCGCCGTCCGGAAAGGGGAAGGAAGAAAAGGTGAAGACGAAAGCGAAAAAGAAAGCGTATATTACCGGCCAGCATGGTTCGGGCGCGGCAAAGATGAAGGCGGAATACCGGCGCCGCAGGGCTAACCGGCATAAAAACGGCAAGTGAGCCCGTTTCTGTCCGGATGTATTATTTTCAAACAGTATAAAAACTAAAATCAGAAAATTATGAAAAAGTTTCTTTTGGTAATTGCAGCCGTGCTGGGCTTTGTGTCAGCCCAGGCGCAGGAAATGTATTTGGGAGGAGGAATCAGCCTTTGGAGAAATACGGAAGCTGACAGGACCTCGTTCTCCATCGCTCCCGATTTCGGATATAACTTGAGCGAGCGCTGGGCCGTGGGAGGCGAGCTGGGAATAGCGATCAACGGAAAAGGGGACAATTCTCCGCAGACGAGGTCTTTTGCCATCGCTCCCTACGCGCGCTATTCGTATTACGAAAACAAGGTTGTCCGCCTTTTCATCGATATGGGTGTGGGTATTTCTACCACCAAGGTGAAAGACGGGAACAGGGACAACGGCTTTGAAATCGGATTCAAGCCGGGACTTGCCATCAAGCTGAACGACAGCTTCAGCTTCATTACGAAGGTCGGATTTGCCGGCTACCGTAAGGACTACTACAGAAGCATGGGCGAAGACGGCTTCGGCGTGACGGTGGACGGAGAGAACATTTCCATCGGCATTGATTATGAATTTTAAACCTTAAGATTATGAAGCGTATATTTTTTGCTTTATTGTGCTTCTGCATGGTTCTGACGGCAGGGGCGCAGACAAAAGTGGGCTGGAGCATGAAGCTCGGGCTGGGTATGAGCACCTGGATGGGAAAGGATGCCAGCGGATCGTCGCCTTTGTTCAATCAGAAGGTGGGTGTAGGCATTGACATACCGATGACAGGTCTGGTGTCTTTCCAGACCGGCTTGATGTGGGAGTCGAAAGGCATAGCTTATGACTTTCATGACAATGGAACGAGGTATGACGCGCACTGCAACCTGAATTATTTCCAGATGCCTCTGCTTGCCGCATTCCATGTGGGAACGCCTGCCAATTTCGATATGGTGTTCTCGGCCGGAGGATATCTGGCATACGGTGTCAAAGGGAAGAACGACGTTGAGATGGAAGACCTGACTGTTTCGTGGAATTCGTTTGGAGATTCAACCTTGCCGACTGGCGTAACCAGAGAAGGAGCGAACCGCTTTGATGCCGGCTTGCAGGCTGGTGTGGCTCTCGACTTCGCCCACTGGAATGTAGGGCTTGACGGCGAGTTCGGGCTGTGCAAGGTGATGCCCGACAGCAAGACGCGCAACCTGGCTTTCTATTTTACCGTAGGGTATAAGTTCTGAGCAAACGCCTGGACAAGGAAGGCGTGCCGGGATAAGATTTTAAGTGCAAGGCACAAAGACGCAGCGTTTCGCCGTGGCTTTGTGCCTTGCTGTATGATTTGCCTGACGGTTTGTTCAGACGTATGTTTCAAGGAACTTCACGCTTCCTTCCGGAGCGATGTCGATTGTTTGGGCAGTGGCCGGGAAAAGCACTGATTCGCCGGCGCGCAGCTGCAGTTCGTTTCCTTCGTTGTCGGTGACTTTGCAGGAACCTTCCATGCAGATGTAGATGACGAACGAGTCGAGTTCGCTGTAGTCGACGGTCATCGGTTCTGTCAGGTCATACACCGAAGTGGTGAAGTGCCGGCATTTCACGAGTTCCACTCCTTCATTCTGTTTCGGAGTATAGTGCGTGCGGTAGTCTTCGTGCACCGTATAGTCGATGGCATCTTTCGAGAGTTCCGTGTGCAGTTCGCGCGTGTTTCCGTTTTTGTCCTTCCGGTTGAAGTCGTAGATGCGGTAGGTGATGTTGGACGTTTCCTGGATTTCAGCGATGAACGATCCCGCTCCGATGCTGTGGATGCGTCCGGCAGGAAGGAAAAACACGTCGCCGGCATGAATCTGGTAGTCAGCCAGCACGTCGCAGATCGTATTGTCGGCAATGCGCCGGGCATATTCTTCGGGCGTAATCTTTTGAGAGAGTCCCGAGCGCAGGTGTGCTCCCTCCGCCGTTCCGATTACATACCACATTTCCGTTTTTCCTCTTGAGTTGTGGCGTTTCATCGCGAGTTCGTCATCCGGATGAACCTGGATCGAAAGGTCCTGCTGCGCGTCGATGAATTTGATGAGCAATGGAAATTCCCCGTGAAAACGTTCGTAGTTTTCTTTCCCCACCAGTTTTTCCTTATATTCATTCATCAGCTGCGTCAGGTTCTTTCCTGCGTCAGCTCCGTTGGCCACGATTGACTCGTCGCCTTTCACGTCTGAAATCTCCCAGCTTTCGCCGACCTGCTCCTGCCGGCAGTCCAGATGTTTGAACGGAATGATCTTGTTGCCTCCCCAGATAGTGGATTTTAAGATTGGTTTAAACTTCAAAGGATACATAGCTTCTGTTTTAATGTTAGACTGATGCAAATGTAGCAAAAAGAAACGGATTGGCTTTTATCAGGCGGAGAAATAAAAATCTCCGGATTGCCGGAAGAAGATTCGCGGCAACCGGAGATGAATGAAAGTTAGATTAAGGTAAAAACAAGTTAAAGTGTGTAGCCTGTCCATCCGAAGATGTTGGTGGGGCATCCGGTGTGTCCGTCTTCGATGGTTACGGTTCCGTTTCCGGTGTTCGAGCTGTTCTGGTCTGCCTCCACATTGGTAGCTTCCTTGGTTACCTGGATGGATGTTGCGCTGTCGGCGTTGCTCTTGGAGTCAGTCAGGTCTACAAGGTTTTCGATCGCTCCTGAACCTTTCACCAGTGCGTTTGTGATGGTTGCCGTAGCTCCGCGGCGGATCTTGATGGCATCCTGCATTGACTGTGTGGAAGAAAGCGTTTCGATGGTCATGTTTTCGATCGTGAAGTCAGACTGCTGAATGTGGTCGGGACCGTTTCCGTCCAGGTTTCCGTCAGCTTCCACGCCGCGCGGGTCTTCTTCCGTGCTGGTGAATGCACTTTCCCATCTTCCGTAGCAGTTGGACAATGTTCCGGTATATCCCTGGGTGAAGTCGAACATGTCGTCATCGCAGTTTATAGCCAGCAGGTTGCTGACGTTTACAGAACCTCCGAAGAACTCGATAGCATCGTCTGCGCCTTCAGCCACATAGATGTTCTCTATTTTTGTTCCGCTTCCCACGGCGTTCAGTGTCAGGCCGTTGTGCTCGATGTCTGCGCTTGAGCGTGCGCCCGTGTAAAGCAGCTTGACGTAGGTCAGAACGCCGGAGTTATCGGTATCATCCTCTCCTCCGTAGAGATAGTTGGTGTCAACTTCCGTAGAGCCTTCTATCACAGGCTCTTCTCCGTTTTCTCCCGTAGCGTGTGAAATCCGTGCCTTTCCGTTCAGAATCAGTCCGCCCCAGTATCCGGGTTCTGCCTGTGTTTCGTCATCAGCGGTGAATGTGATGGGAGCGTCGGCAGTTCCTTCCGCAACGATTCTTCCTCCGCGTTCAACCAGTATATAGCTTGAAAATCCTTCTCTTGCTCTGATGGTCATTCCGGCAGGGATGGTGAGGGTGGCTCCTTCGTTTACGTGTACGGTTCCGTTGATGTAGTACTGCTTGTTTGCGTCAAGCGTCAGGTCTTCCCTGATTTCTCCGGGCAGGTCTTCGGCTTCCTCAGTGGCCGACGGATTATTGTCATCCGGATTCGGATCTGTTGCATTTTCGTCATCACTGCAAGATGTAAAACTCATTCCGCATACGATGGCCGTGAGTGCCATTGCGCTTAAAAATAGCTTTCTCATGTTGATAAAAATTGGTTAGAAAATAGTTAGTAAATAGTTGTTTGTCATAATCAGAAGTTACAGCTCAGCCCGATGCTGAAGTCCATTCCTCTCTTGTATTTGCTCAGCACAACCTCTTTGTTGTCGGCGTTTCCTTTGCGGGTAAGCTGGTGGGTGGAGTTGAGCAGATTCCGCGCCTTCACGCTGATTGAGAAATATTTCCCGAGTTGTGTGGAGGCGATGAAGTCGAGTGTCGGGATTCCGTTTTCAACGATGTCCTGATAGCCTTGCGTTCCGATCGTGTAGATTCTGTCGCTGAAATAGTTGAACACAAGTGCCGTGCTCAGGGATTTCGTGCCTTTGCGGAACAGGTAGCTCAGGTCGGCGTTGACGATCCAGGGCGCCGCTCCTTCAAGCTGTGAGCCGGTCGGGTCGGTTGCCTGTGGCACCTTTGCGCGGGTATAGGTGTAGGCTCCGTTCACTCCGAGGCTCAGTTTGCTGAGGCCGTTGTCCGGGAGCTGGCGTGCGAACAGGTCTTTCTTCAGTTCCGCTTCTATGCCGGCAGCTGTCGCATGGTCCGCTATGTTCTGATAGGAGAGGAAGCCTCCGGCACTGGCCACCTCGATCCGTGAAATCGGGCGCTTGATGTATTTGTAGAATCCGGTTATCGAAAACAGTTCCGAAGGCGACAGATACCAGTCCCATTTCAAGTCGATGTTGTAGTTGTCCGACGGTTTCAAGTCGGGATTACCCTGGCTTTTGAAGCTTACGCTGATGTAGCGGTAGGGAGATATTTCCTTCGACTGCGGCAGGGTGTAGGTCTTGCTTGCGGCGAGCCGCAGGGTATGGCTGTCGTTGATGTTGTAGCGCAGGTTTAGGCTCGGCAGGAAATACGACTTGTCTATTTTCTGCTCTCCCTTGCTTCCTCCGCGGTTTACGTTATAGTCTACTTTCATGTATACATCGTCATATTTCAGTCCGATGTTGGCGATGAAGCCGGAAGTCAGCTGGTAGGTAGCTTCCGCGTAAGCCGAATGGATATTCTTCTTTACGCTGTATTCGTCAAGGTTATAGTCCAGCAGGAAGTTGTTGGCAAGATAGTTTGTCTGGTTGTAATAGTCGTCAAAGCGCACGTCGCTGATGTCGAACACTGACTGGCTTACGGCTGACATGTCGTACTCTGCGGCCTCAAATCCGTCATCGATGATGCGTCCCATGTAGCCGATCTGCACGTTGGAGTTCTGTTCGAAGCGGTCGGCTATCTTATAGACGAGCGACATGCGGATGTTCAGGTCCTTTTCGTTCAGTTCCGAGAAATAGCGCTGCTGCACGCCGGTGCCTCTCATCGGAACATAGCCTTTGTCCGTCTTCGAAAGGTTGTTGATGCGCCGGTCGGGCTCGCTTCCCTTGATCGTGTTGTAGGAGAGTCCGGCATTCAGGTCGAACTTCTTGTTCAGTTCCCATTTGCTGTTCAACTGGTTCACGAACAGCAGGTTGTCGTTTGCCTGCTGGCGGCGCATGAAGCCTTCGTATGTGTCAGACGACTGATAGTCGTTGTCCATTCCAAGGTATTCGCCCACCGATTCTTTGGCGGCATGCACCATCATGAAGTTGTATGCGATTCTGTGTCTGTTGTCGTGGCTGTATTCCAGATTGGCCATGGCAAGCTGGTTTGTTTCCACTTGCGAGATGTTTCCGTTCATGTCTTGCGACAAGGTTCCGGTTGTCGTGGTGTTGCGCACTTCTTCGTCATAGTGCGTATAGTTTCTGTTGTGGCTTGCCACCAGGTAGAACGAGAGCGGGTTGCCGTTGATGCGGAACTTTTTCCCGCCTGAGATGGCATAGCTTTGGTTGATCTGCAGGTTCTGTCTGCTCGGGTCGAGCGAGTTGCTGAAACTGTATCCGTCGAAGTTTTCTCCCGGCTGGGTTTTGCCGGCGAATCCGAATGCGTTCACTCCGTCCATTTTCAGAAAGTCGGAAGAAACAGTCTGTGTGTTCAGTCCTCCCGACAGGCTGACGTTCAGCTTTCCTTCGCCTGTAAGCTCTTTAGATGTGATGTTGATGTTTGCCCCGGCCACGTCGGCGAGCGTGTTGCTGTAGAACGCCTTGTTAACCTCTACCGACTGGATGATGTCTGTCGTGAAGAAGTCGAGTGCGATGTTTTTGTATTCCGGGTCTTCCGAGGGTATCGGAAAGCGGTTCAGGGTGGTGATGTTGTATCTGTCGCCCAGACCGCGGACGAATACGTTTTTCACGCCGTCCTGCTGTGAGATTCCGGATATTTTGGTGACGGCTCCCTGCGCGTCGCTGACCCCTTTGCGCGAAAGTTCCTGGGCTCCGACAGCCTGAACAGCCACCACCGAACGTTTCTGTTCGAGCAGCGTCACGTTTTCCGATTCGCGGTTTGCCTTGGCCACTACCACTACGTCCGAGAGGATCTGGTCGTCGGTAACCATCTCGAAGTCGAGTGTGGTAATCTTGTTGTCCTCAATCTTTACCTGCCGTTTGACGGCTGTCTTGTATCCTACGTATTTGATTTCTATGTCATAGATGCCGTCTTCTATTCCTGACAGCTGGAAGTTTCCGTCGATGTCTGTGACGGTCGCGATGTTGCTTCCCACAATCTGGACGGTTGCTCCAATCAGCGGTTCCTTTGATTTCTGGTCTTTTATCCGCCCCCTGATGTTTATTTCCGTTTCTTCAGCCCCAAAAACTTGTACGGCAGCCAGTGTCATGAATGCGGCTGCGCTGATCCAATTCCTTAACCTCTTCATTGCTGTAGTCGATGCTTTGTTTTTTCCGACGGCAAAGATCGGGCAGCGAGGTTACAGCGTTATATCATCGGGGTGAATAGGCTTTTACGTCTGTGTTTCGTTTCCTTGTCAATATTGGCGGAGATGTTACATTGTTGAAGCAGCTGTTACATCAGCGTGAAGACGGGGCTGTGCGGAGTGCTGAGGCTTTCGTCAAACGAGAATCCTTCCCATTCAAACCCTTTCAGTGCTTCGGGGCTTTCGATCCGGTTTTTCAGGATATATCTTGTCATTTCTCCCCTGCACATCTTGGTATAGACAACGACGGTAGAGGGTTTCCGGTTTTTCATGACATAGAACTCGGGTGTGATGACCTGCACTTCGCGGCATACCCTATTCCAGTCGAAAAGCTCTTTCATTTCTCCGCTGGCCAGATTGACCAGTATGCCTCCCTGCTTTTTGATTTCGCCGATAAAATAATCGGTGAGCAGCGGCTTCCAGTAGTCGAACATCGTCAGGTATCCTGTTTCTGCCAGTTTCACGTCCCCTTCAAGCCGGTAGTTCTTGATACCGTCCAAAGGGCGCAGCAGTCCGTAGAGAAACGATGTGATGAGCAGGTGGTTCTGCGCGAAAAGAAAGTCTTCTTCCGAGAAATCCGTTGGGCTGATGCGCTTGAATACGATTCCCGTATAAGAAGTCAGAGCCGGAAGCGGGCGGTTGTCTTCGGAGAAGAAGTTGTGGTAGCGCAGGCAGTTTTCCGCTGCCAGTTTGGGATTGACGCGCAGCAGTTTCCCGAGCTGTTCGGGCGAAAACTGCGCCATGTGCAGCGCGTTGGCTTCCGCCTCTTTCTCAAAGCGGGGCACGGACGTGCCGGGCGTGTGTATTTTGCTGCGTGCGGTCATCGTCTTGGCGCACGAAATGAATGTCATCATATCCGGAATTTCTTTTAATGTTAAAACTGTTTACAAAGATAAGCCTCCTGCAGGATATTTCTGCGTTTTCGGATAACTTTGTGCCGTTTCATATAAAACAACAGAGAAGATGAAGAAGTTTTTTGCATTATTGTTTTGCGGATTCTTTCTGTTTGCCGGAAATGTCCTGGCGCAGGAGGCGGATGCAGATAAAGTAAAGTTGGGCGATGATATGCCCTCCATAACGTTGAAATCGGAAAGCTATGGTGATGTCACTCCCGAAAGCTTGAAAGGAAAAGTGGTGCTGGTCAGTCTGTTTGCCACCTGGTGCGGACCTTGTCAGCTGGAACTGGCCGAAGTGCAGAAATCCTTGTGGCCAGCCTATAAGGACAATCCGAATTTCAAGTTGCTGGTGGTCGGCCGGGAACATACGGAAGCGGAGCTTAAGAAATACAATGAACGGAAGAAGTTCAGTTTCCCCTTGTATGCCGATCCGGGGCGCAAGGTTTATTCCCTTTTCGCAGACCAGACCATTCCGCGCGCCTACTTGTTTGGCAAAGACGGAAAGCTGGTATATTCTTCCGTGGGATACTCGAAGGACGAGTTCCGGAAGCTGATGGATGCGATAGAGAATGCCTTGAAGTAAAGATGTTAGATGTCTGAAGAGATATTGAGGCATATGCATCTTGCGACAAAGGAGGGTGTGTCGAAGCACAAATCAACTTTCATTTGGTCATCCAAAGCAAAGCGAAGGAACTGATGCGTGCGAGAGGTTTCACTTCGTTTCCTTGCTTTTTGATAGCCAAAATCTGTTTCGGCACACCCTCAGAATGCTAGAAATCCGCCTTTGGTCTGAGGGCGGATTTCCTTGCAATGTATGGCATTTCCTTATTTGTATTCCTGCCAGCTTTTTATCCGGATATCTTCCAGTTTCGTTTCGCAGAACGCTTCGATGAAGGCTTTTGCCAGGCGTGCGTTTGTAATCAGCGGAATGTTGTGGTCGATGGCTCCGCGGCGGATACGGTATCCGTTGGTGAGTTCCCGTTTCGAGTGATTTTTCGGGATGTTTACGATCAGGTCGAACTTATGTCCGGCAATCATCTTCATTACGTTGTTTTCAGCGTTCGGACGTTCGTCGGGCCAGAATACCGGAGTGGTCGGTACGCCATGCGCATTCAGGAAAGTCGCCGTGCCTGCCGTCGCATAGATCTTGTAGCCTTTCTTGCTGAGCATCTGGCTTGCATCGAGCAGGTCTACCTTCGATTTGGTCGCGCCCGATGACAGCAGTACGCTCTGTTGCGGAATCTTGTAGCCGGTGGCAATCATGGCATTCAGCAAGGCCTCGTTGAAGTCATCGCCCAGACAGCCAACTTCGCCTGTCGATGACATGTCTACTCCCAATACCGGGTCGGCGTTTTGCAGGCGGGCGAACGAGAACTGCGATGCCTTTACTCCAATCCAGTCGATGTCGAATTCCGACTTGTCGGGACGTGAGTAGGGAGCATCGAGCATGATGCGTGTGGCTGTTTCGATGAAGTTGCGCTTCAGCACTTTCGATACAAACGGGAAGCTGCGTGATGCGCGAAGGTTGCACTCGATAACCTTTACTTCGTTTTTGCGTGCAAGATACTGGATGTTGAACGGTCCGGAGATATTCAGCTCTTTGGCTATCTGCCGGCTTATCCTCTTGATCTGGCGTGCAGTGGAGAAGTAGATGTGCTGTGCCGGGAATACCAGCGTGGCATCGCCTGAGTGTACGCCTGCATATTCAATGTGTTCGGATATGGCATACTCCACAATCTCTCCGTTCTGCGCTACGGCGTCAAACTCTATTTCCTTGGTGTTTTGCATGAATTGTGAAACTACGACAGGATATTCTTTCGACACTTCGCTTGCCATCTGAAGGAAGCGGGTCAGCTCTTCTTCATCGTAGCATACATTCATGGCCGCACCGCTCAGCACATACGACGGGCGTACCAGTACGGGATAGCCAACTTTGCCGACAAAATCCTTTACGTCATCAAGGCTGGTCAGTTCTTGCCATGCCGGCTGGTCGATGCCCAACTGGTCGAGCATGGCGGAGAACTTGTTGCGGTTTTCCGCACGGTCTATTGATATGGGCGATGTCCCGAGTACGGGAACCGACTGGCGGTAGAGTTTCATCGCCAGATTGTTCGGAATCTGTCCTCCTACGGAAACGATGACTCCGCGCGGCTGTTCCAGGTCGATGACGTCGAGCACGCGTTCAAACGAGAGTTCGTCGAAATACAGGCGGTCGCACATGTCATAGTCTGTAGATACCGTTTCCGGGTTATAGTTGATCATGATTGACTTGTATCCCAGATGTCGTGCGGTCTGTATGGCATTTACCGAGCACCAGTCAAATTCAACCGATGACCCGATACGGTAAGCGCCCGATCCAAGCACGACAACCGATTTCTCATTCTTGTAGTAGTTCACGTCGTATCCCTCCACGGAGTACGTCATGTACAGGTAGTTGGTCAGTTCCGGATGTTCGGATGCCACCGTGTTGATGCGTTTCACGGCCGGCAGTATGCCCAGCTTCTTGCGGTATTCGCGGACGGCCAGGTTTTCTTTCTCCATGTTTCCCGATTTTGGTTTCAGCACGAACCGGGCGATCTGGAAGTCGGAGAATCCCAGAATTTTCGCTTCGCGCACGATTTCGGGGGTAAGTTCTTCCAGCGTATTGTATGCAAGCAGTTTATTCTTGAAGTCTACAATGTTTTTCAGCTTGCCGATGAACCACGGGTCAATTCTTGTCAGTTCGTAGATGCGCTCGATTGTGTATCCTTCTTCCAATGCCTGGGCGATTGCAAAAATGCGCAGATCGGTAGGATGTTCCAGTTCGTCGTCAAGGTTCGTGAATCTTGTGTGGTCGTTGCCCACAAATCCATGCATCCCTTGTCCGATCATGCGGAGGCCTTTTTGGATGATTTCTTCAAACGTGCGTCCGATTGACATGATTTCGCCTACAGACTTCATGCTCGATCCGATGCGGTGTGAAACTCCGGCAAATTTGTTCAGGTCCCAGCGGGGAATCTTGCAGATAATGTAGTCGAGCGAGGGAGCCACGTATGCCGAGTTGGGCGTTCCCATTTCTCCGATTTCGTCCAGCGTATATCCGAGTGCGATTTTTGCGGCTACAAAAGCCAGCGGATAGCCTGTTGCTTTTGAGGCCAGTGCCGACGAACGGCTGAGTCGGGCATTTACCTCGATGATGCGATAGTCGTTTGTGTCAGAGTTGAATGCGTACTGAATGTTGCATTCGCCTACAATGTTCAGATGCCGGATGCACTGTCTTGACAGTGTCTGCAGTTGCTCCACTTCGTTTTCGGTAAGCGAGCAGGTAGGAGCTACGACAATGGATTCGCCCGTATGGATGCCCAGCGGATCAAAGTTCTCCATGCTCGCTACGGTAAAGCAGTGGTCGTTGGCATCTCGTATCACTTCAAATTCGATTTCTTTCCAGCCTTTCAAGGATTCTTCCACCAGTATCTGGGGCGAGAAGGTGAAGGCGCTCTCCGCCAGTTCGATGAATTTCTCTTCGTCCGGACAGATTCCGCTGCCGAGTCCTCCTAAGGCATAGGCCGAACGGATCATTACGGGGTATCCTATTTTGCGTGCAGCTTCAAGCGCTTCCTGCATGTTGCATACGGCCTGGCTGACGGGGGTTTTCAGGTCTACTTCTTTCAGCTTCTTTACAAAGAGGTCGCGGTCTTCTGTATTCATGATGGCTTCCACCGATGTGCCGAGCACTTCCACGCCATATTCTTTCAAGATTCCGTTCCGGTAAAGTTCGGTTCCGCAGTTCAGCGCGGTCTGTCCGCCGAAAGCCAGCAGTATGCCGTCCGGACGTTCCTTTTTGATTATTTCTGTTACAAAATAAGGTGTTACGGGCTGGAAGTATACCCGATCGGCAATGCCTTCGGATGTTTGGATTGTCGCAATGTTCGGATTGATCAGTACGGAGCGTATCCCCTCTTCCCGGAGAGCCTTCAGCGCCTGTGAGCCTGAATAGTCAAATTCTCCTGCCTGGCCTATTTTCAAGGCTCCGGAGCCGAGTACCAGGACTTTCTTAAGTTGTTTTTTCATGTGTATATCGTAGTTTTATAGTTGGATAATCAAAGGATTATATGCAAAGAAAAGAATTTATTTTGAAGAAAACAAAGTATTTGGTTATCTTTGCTGCATTTAAAAATAAATTTACAACGAGAAAAATGAAAAAGCAAAAGATTATTCTGACGGGCGACCGTCCGACCGGAAAACTGCATATCGGTCATTATGTAGGCTCGCTTCGCCGTCGGGTAGAGCTTCAGGACAGCGGTCTGTACGACCGTATTTTTGTGTTTGAAGCCGACGGTCAGGCTCTTACTGACAATATAGATAATCCTGCCAAGGTGCGTTCCAATGTGATGGAAGTGGCGCTCGACTATCTTTCTGTGGGCTTGGACCCTTCGCGTACCACACTCTTTATCCAGAGCCAGATTCCGGAACTGTGCGAACTGTCGTTCTATTTCCTAGATCTGGTAAGCGTGGCGCGTCTGCAGCGCAATCCTACGGTAAAGACAGAGATTGGCATGCGCGGTTTTGGCGAGGGGATTCCCGCCGGGTTCTTCACCTATCCTGTGAGCCAGGCTGCCGATATCGCTGCCTTCCGTGCTACTCATGTGCCTGCCGGCGAAGATCAGGAACCGATGATTGAGCAGTGCCGCGAAATAGTCCGCCGGTTCAACTACATCTATGGGAATACATTGGTGGAGCCGGAAATTATGCTGCCTGACAATTCGGCCTGCCTGCGTCTTCCGGGAACAGATGGAAAGGCGAAGATGAGCAAGTCGTTGGGCAACTGCATCTATTTGTCGGACAGCGCTGATGAGGTGGAACGCAAGGTGAAGTCAATGTATACTGATCCGGGTCATCTTCGTGTGAGCGATCCCGGCAAGATAGAGGGCAATACTGTGTTTACTTATCTCGATGCCTTCTGCCGTCCCGAACATTTTGAGCGTTATCTGCCCGATTATCCTTCGCTGGATGAGTTGAAGGCGCATTACAAGCGCGGCGGTCTGGGCGACATGAAGGTGAAGAAGTTCTTGGCTGCCGTGATGCAGGAAACGCTCGAGCCGATCCGCAAGCGTCGCAGCGAGTATGAGAAAGATATTCCTTCGGTATACGAAATATTGCGCAAAGGCTGTGAACAGGCCCGAGAGGTAGCTGCCGCGACAATGGCCGATGTGCGCCGTGCGATGAGAATTGATTATTTTGAAGACGAAAGCCTGATAGACGAATTCCAACGTAGCGGAAAGGAGGATTAAGATGACGGATGTCGGCGCATTATACCGTGTATTCCTTTCTTGTCCGGGAGGCGTGGTGACCGACAGCCGCCGTCCGGTTCCGGGAGCTATGTTTGTAGCTTTGAAAGGAGAGAGTTTCGACGGGAATCTTTTTGCCGGCAAGGCATTGGAGGGCGGATGCAGCTATGCGGTGGTGGATGATCCAGGGGTTATTCCTTCGGATGATTCTGCCCGTTACTTGTTGGTGGATGACGGGCTGGATGCGTTGAGGCTGCTGGCTCGCGAGCATCGCAGGAAATTGGGCACCCGCCTAATTGGAGTTACCGGCACGAACGGGAAAACAACGACGAAAGAATTGCTGCGTGCGGTTCTTTCTCGGCATTTCCGTGTATTGGCCACAGAGGGTAATCTGAACAATGATATCGGTGTGCCGCTTACTCTGCTCCGCCTTCGTCCTGAGCATGAAGTCGGAATCGTTGAAATGGGGGCAAGCCATCCGGGGGATATCCGTCGCCTGGTGGAGGTGGCGGAACCGGATTTCGGGATCATCACCAATGTGGGAGAAGCCCATCTGCAAGGTTTCGGTTCAATCGAAGGGGTAGCCCGCACGAAAGGAGAACTGTACGATTTTCTTCGTTTGCGTAAGGGTTCGCAAATCTTTCTGAATGCTGACGACTCACGTCTTTGCATGATGGCTGCTGGTCTGGATGCTGTTGCATACGGCACTTCCGGCAACGTCCGCATTTGGGGAGAGAGCATGGAATCTGCATCGTCAGACCCTTGTTTTTCTTTTGCATGGCGGGACTGCAATTGTCCGGACGCATTGTATAAAGTGCATACTTGCTTGGTTGGGGCCTATAACCTCCCGAATGTGCTTGCGGCCTGCGCTGTGGGAATCCGTTTTGGAGTTTCTCCGGAAGATATTTGTGCAGGCATCGAAAGCTATGTTCCCATACAGGGCCGTTCACGTCTGGTCAAAACGGAGCGTAACCGTGTGGTAGCGGATGCTTACAATGCCAATCCCACGAGCATGGAAGCGGCATTGTGTAATTTTGCCCGGATGGAGGCACCGCATAAGATGGCGGTTTTGGGAGATATGAAAGAGCTTGGCGAGGCATCCGGCCGTGACCATCGCCGTATTCTTGAGCTTGCCTTCGGTTTGGGGCTCGACCGGCTGATTGTTGTGGGGCCGGAGTTTGCTTCTGCTTTGTCTGCCGGGGATATTCCGGTAGAAAACTATCCGGACGCTGCAGCAGTGGGCGAATTGTTTCGGAAGACCAGGCCGGAAGGTTTCTTGATTCTTTTGAAAGGTTCGCATAGTATGACTCTTGAATCGCTCCTTCCGTTGTTATAAGACCTATCCGGCCCTCTTTCGGCAGGGCGTTGCGTCTGTTATCTGGTAAAGCATAAAAAGGAAGCGGAACCGCACAATGTGCTGCGCGGTTCCGCTTCCTTTTTTATGGAAATTCCTCTAAAGTAAGAGGTTGGGGAAGCTTTTGTCATCAATAAGCCTCCCCTTGGGCTTTGTCTGAACTGTTTATTGCATTGACAAACCGGTCAGCCAGTCGTAAACTCCGCTGCATATACCCAGAACCAGGATACCGGCAAGGCAAATGATCAGTCCTGTACGTGCCAGAGCCGGCGAACGGAATGCCGGTGCCGGAGATTCTGTCGGAGTGATGAACATCGCTTTTACTACCAGTAGATAGTAGTAGAGTGAAATGATTGTGTTCACCAAAGCCAGGAATACGACGAGCCAGTGTCCTGCATGGAATGCCGAAGCAAACACGAAGAACTTCGAGAAGAAGCCGGCGAACGGAGGGATACCTCCCAAAGAGAACAGTGCCAGCGTCATAATGAAGGTCAGGTGCGGGTTTGTGCGGTAGAATCCGTTGTAAGCGTCGCGGTCGGTACGTCCGGTCTGCTGTTCAACGATTCCGATGATGCCGAATATTGCCAGGTTTGCAACCACATAGACTGCCAGGTAATAAACCAGCGAGGCGATACCTTGTCCGCTGTCGGCCAATGTGCCAAGCACCAGATAACCGGCTTGAGAGATACTACTGTAAGCCATGAATCGTTTCATGTCTTTTTGCAATACGGCAAAGAGGTTAGCTACGGTGATTGTGACTACGATGACAATGCCCAGCATCAGGCTCCAGTTTTCTACCATCTGTGCGAAAACCTTCATCATGATGGCTGTCAGCGCAAAGGCTGCAGCACCTTTGGATACCACTGAAAGGTATCCGGTAACCGGTGTCGGCGCTCCTTGATAAGTATCGGGAGTCCATGCGTGGAACGGCACAAGGCTGATCTTGAATCCCAGTCCGGCAAAGAAGAACACCATGGCCGCAATTTGCAGCGGAGTGCCTGTCAGCATAGCTGCCGCATCAGTAAAGTAAGCGGTTCCGCTCGTTCCGTAAATCATTGACACGCCATAAAGCATCAGTGCGGAAGAAAACATCGAGCTGAGCACGAACTTCGCTCCGGCCTCTGCGCTGTGGTGGCGCCATTTGTCGAGTGCCACGAGGCAGGCCATCGGGATGCTGGCTGTTTCCAGACCGATATAGAATGTCAGGAAGCTTCCGGAGCTGACCATGAGGTACATTCCGAAAAGCGTGCTGAGCGTGAGCGTATAGAATTCGCCGGCCTTGTGGCTGGTATCTTCGCGTTCAAGCCAGCGTCCGGCAAGTGTAAACACCAGCAGGGTTCCTGCGGTTAATATCGCTTTTACAGCCGATGCGATGGAGGTGTTTGCATACATTCCTCCGAAGGCCTCTCCTGCGGGCTCGGTCAGACAGAGCACTGTCAGCGCGAGTGTCAGGACGACGGCCAGCGCCTGCAACGGCTTGTGGTTAGGCCGTTTCAGGATGAGGTCTGCCAGCAGCATGATGATAATCGCTGCCACCATTCCCAGTTCGGCCTGCATTGATAAGAATCCGTTCATGATATGAATGAATATTTATAGTTAATAGTTTGATCTTTTATCTCATCAGTTGGCTGATAATCGGTTCTACGCTGCCGCTGATTACATCGCTTGCCCACCAGGGTGCGAGTCCCAGTCCGGCTACAGCTGCGATCAGGCAGATCACGGCAAGACGTTCGTCCCACGTTGCGTCTGTCAGTTTCAGATGTTCCGGGTTCTGGCAGGTTCCGTAGAGGATTTTGCCTACAACGCGCAAGATATATACGGCAGTGATTACGATACTCATGGTAGCGATTACGGTGCAAGCGCGGTGGAACACGTCGTTCACCTGGAATGAGCCGGTGAATACAGTCATTTCGGCGATGAAGCCGCTCAGACCCGGCAGACCCAGATTGGCAAGACCGGCAATCACATAGCCTACAGAAAGGAACGGCATAATTTTCATCAGACCGCTCAGCTGACGGATGTCACGGGTGTGCGTGCGGCCGTAGATCATACCGATGAGGGCAAAGAAGAGGGCCGTCATGAGTCCGTGGCTCAACATCTGCAGAATGGCACCGGTGGCGCTTACGCGCGTCATCATCAGCAGGGCAAAGAGCACGAGGCCGCAGTGGCTTACCGAAGAATACGCATTGATGTATTTCAGGTCAGTCTGTACGACAGCACTGAACGCTCCGTAGACAACCGAGATAGTGGTCAGAATCAGGAAGAAGTCACCCCACATGGCTGCGCCTGTCGGCATCAGATACATGGCTACACGGAAGCATCCGTAACCTCCCAGTTTCATCAGTACGCCGGCATGGAGCATACTTACGGCTGTCGGCGCTGAAGCATGACCGTCGGGGCTCCATGTATGGAAGGGGAACAAGGCTCCCAGCACGCCGAATCCCAGGAATGTCAGCGGGAAGAAAATCTGCTGGATTTCAGTAGGAATCTTTTGCTTTACGATTTCGAGGATGTTCATTGTTTCACCGCCCGCACCGTAGTAGATGCCCAGGATGCCGATCAGCAGGAAAGCAGAACCTCCCATCAGCATCAGAGTCAGCTTCATGGCTGCATATTCTTTGCGTCCGCTTCCCCATACGCCGATCAGCAAGTACATCGGGATGAGCGCAACTTCGTAGAACATGAACATGGTAAACAGGTCGGTTGAAATGAAGAAACCGAATACTCCCGTGCTCAGCAGCGTGAACCACAGGAAATATTCCTTGGTGAGCGGTTTCAGCTTCCAGGATGCAAATGTTCCGGTAAATACAATGATGGCACTCAGGAGCAGCATCACCACAGATATGCCGTCAACACCTACCGAATAGCAGATGTGGAGCGGAGCATACCACATGATGCTGTCGGTGAACAGCATTTCTTCGGTGGCTCCGCCTTGGCGCATGCCGATATAAGTGACGGTAAGCCATGTAGCAAGCACCATCAGGGCGGAGGAGCCGACCACCATCACTGCCTTTACCTGACTGACATTGCGGGCAATCCAAAGTCCCAGCAGCATCAGCAGAGGTATCAGTACAAATAGACTTAATATATTCATCTTTTCTTGAATTAATAGTTGATAGTTAACAGTTAATCGTTGCCGGCGGCAATGAACCGTCTTCCGTTATTCATTGTTTATAGCCGGACATTAACTGAGCAAAAGTATTATCACCAGTACAATGATACCTCCGAAGAACCACTGAGTATATGTCTGGATCTTACCGTTCTGCAACGGCTGGATAGTTCCTCCGGCAGCATTTGTACACCAGGCCATGAAGTTCATGAACTGGTCGATAGCGTGGCGGTCAAACCATGCCAGCGGTGTGGAGATGCAGCGGAAGATGATCTTCTTCGTCACGAACATCCATACTTCGTCCATATAGAAGCGCTTGTAGGCTGCGCGGTGAAGGGTTGCAAAGCGTTTTGCCAGCATGTCTGCCACCGGCTGTCTGTCGCGCGCATACATCCATGTTGCCAGTGCAATGGCTACGAGAGCCACAACAACGCTGGTCACGGCCACGTTCATGTCGAGGTGGATGTCGTATGCGTGCCCGTTAGACGAAACGAAGTGTCCGAACGGCTGTATCCATCCGCATACGATTGTGATGAGTGCCAGGAACATCAGCGGGAATGTCATGCTCAGCGGGCTTTCATGCGGCGTGTGGTGTTCGTGCAGTTCCTTGTTTTCCGTGCCCCAGAAGATGCCATAATACAGGCGGAACATATAGAATGCGGTCATGCCCGCGATAACGGTCATGATCCAGCCCATAGCCGGGCTGAACTGGAAGCAGGCTGCCAGAATTTCATCTTTAGAGAAGAAGCCTGAGAACGGGGGAATACCGGCAATGGCCAGACACGCGATCAGGAATGTGATGTGCGTGATAGGCATGTATTTGCGCAGGCCTCCCATGGTTGACATCTCGTTGCTGTGTACGGCATGGATAATACATCCGGCTCCCAGGAAGAGCAATGCCTTGAACATGGCGTGGGTGAACAGGTGGAACATGCCGGCCATGTATCCCAGGCCGCCTTCGTGCGGGTCCATAGAGGTGCAGACGCCCAGCGCCACCATCATGAAACCGATCTGAGAGATGGTCGAGAAGGCAAGCACGCGTTTGATGTCGCTCTGTGCGCAGGCAACGCTGGCAGCATAGAATGCGGTGAATGCGCCGACGTAGGCAACGATGTGGAGCGTTTCAGGTGCAAAGCCGATGAACAGCGGGAACATGCGGGCAACCAGATATACACCGGCAACGACCATGGTAGCCGCATGGATGAGAGCCGAAACCGGAGTCGGGCCTTCCATCGCGTCGGGAAGCCAGATGTGCAGCGGGAACATGGCACTCTTGCCGGCACCGCCGACAAACATCAGTCCCAGAGCCAGCGGCAGCACCATTCCGGCCTGCATCAGACGTTCCTGTGCAGGATCGAACTCGAATGTCTGCATGTAGTAGCCATAGATGAGGATACCGATCAGGAATCCCAGGTCGGCGAAGCGGGTTACGATGAATGCTTTCTTGCTGGCTGCAATGGCTTCAGGCTTGGTATAGTAGAATCCGATGAGCAGGTAAGAAGAAACACCCACCAGTTCCCAGAACACATACATCTGGAAGATGTTGGTGGCAACCACCAGTCCCAGCATAGACATGGAAAAGAGCGACAGGAAAGCGTAGTAACGCTGGAAGCCAACCTCTCCTTTCATGTAGCCGAAAGAGTAGATGTGCACCATGAGTGACACGGTCGAGATAACCACGAGCATCATTACCGAGATCGGGTCGAGCAGGATGCCCATGTCAATGTGGAGCGATTCCGTGAACGGCAACCACTCGAAGTTCCACGGCATAAGCGTTTCGAATGTGCCGTCAGCCGTGCGCGGAGCCGTGAAGTAGCGGAAAGCTGTCAGATAGCTCAGTACAGTCACGATGCCCAGCGAGATCGTGCCGATGGTACCGGCCACCTTGTGCGGCATCTTCATGCCTGCAAGCCCGAGCAGCAGAAAGCTGAGCATCGGCAACGCGAGTATCAGAATTGTATATTCCATAAAATTATTCAGTTTGAATTGTTTTTAAAGTTCACTATCCTTTCAGGTCTGTGATGTCATCTGTAAGGATCTGCTTCATGTTACGGTAGACATTGATGATGATTGCGATGGCCACCGCCGTTTCGGCAGCTGCTACCGCAATGCCGAACATGCTGAAGAAATGTCCTTCGAGCTGGTCGGGAAAGAGGTAGCGGTTGAACACCGCGAAATTGATGTTTGCCGCATTGAGCATCAGTTCCACCGAGATGAGGATGGCCAGCAGGTTCTTGCGCGTGAAGAATCCGTAGACTCCGCAGAACAGCATCACTGTACTGACAACCAGATAGTGTACGACATGTATTTCCATTTCTTAAAATTTTAAATTTTTGTATTCCGCCATTCTGCCGTTAAGCCGGCTGCGGGCGGACAGTCGTTTATTTTTCTTTTCTCGCAATCAGTATCGCGCCGATCATGCAGGCCAGCAGCAGTACACTCACAGCCTCGAAAGGCAGCAGGAACTGATACTTGTCCATGCCCATCAGTGCCATTCCGATTTTCTCTACGGGAAGTTCGTCGCCCTGCGGGATTACATTCAGCGCGAAGCCGTTTGTCATTATCAGGAAGAGCATGAGGCCCGCGCCTACGATGACCGATGCCAGTACACTGAGCAGCTTGGCACAGCTGACGGGGTATTTCATGTCTTTGTTCGAGCGGGTAAGCATGATAGAGAACACGTAGAGCACGACGATACCTCCGGCATAAACCATCAACTGTACGGCGCCCAGGAAGGTGTATCCCAGGATTCCGTAGATTGCTGCTGTGCCGAAAAGCACGAACAGCAGGTAGGTGGCTGCTCTCAGAAGCCGTCCGGTCGTTACGGCCATCACCGAGAATACGGTGATGCACGCTGCTACGACGTAGAACACTATTTCTTGAAGTGATATACTCATATTGTTATAGTCTTATATTATGGAAGAAAGCCCTCCGTTATTTTTTGTTGAGTGTCAGCACAAGTTTGTCCTTTTCGAACACGGCGTTCTCGAAATCGTTCGTAAACTTGATCGCGTCGTGCGGGCAGACGTTCACGCAAAGCATGCAGAACATGCAGGAGCCCAGGTTGTACTCGTACTTCACCAGTACCTTCTTTTTCTTTCCCTCTTCGGTTTCGCGCATTTCCGTAGTGAGCTTGATGGTGCCGTTCGGGCAGTTCATCTGGCAGAGGCCGCACGCGATGCACTTGTGGTTGCCTTCCTCGTCGGCAGGCAGGGTGAGGAGTGCGCGGTGGCGTTCGGGAATGTGGAGCGTGGTATGGCGGTTTTCGGGGTACTGCTCAGTAATCTTTTTCTGGCAGAACACCTTCATCGAAGTGCCCATACCTGTCAGCAGGCTTTTCACGCCGCCGGCATAACCTTCCAAGTATTCTTTCAAACTACTCATCTTATTGTTCATTTTAGCGTTTCACAACTTAAAAAGTCCATCCCATCAGCGTGCAGAATGTCATGAGCACGAGCACTACCAGCGACGACGGCATCAGGTATTTCCATTCCAGCGTCAGGATCTGGTCGATACGCAGACGAGGATAGGTCCAGCGGATCCACATCAGCAGGAAGATGATGACAAACGTTTTTCCGAGGAACCATACGATTCCGGGAATGTAGTCCATCACAGCGTTGAATCCGTCGAGTCCGGGAATGTGCAGCGGCATCCATCCGCCCAGGAAGAGCGTTACGGCGATACCGGCAGTGATGAAGAGGTTCATGTATTCGGCCAAATAGAAGAAGCCGAAATGCATGCCCGAATATTCGGTGTGGTAGCCGGCGGTAAGTTCCTGTTCGGCTTCGGCAAGGTCAAACGGGCCGCGGTTGGCTTCGGCGTTGCCGGCAATCAGGTAGATGACGAATGCCAGAATAGCCGGAATGTGTCCCTTGAAAAGGTTCCAGCCGTCCGCCTGGCCCATTACTATTTCGTGGATGTCCATCGTTCCGGCCATCACTACCATGGTGAGTACGGAGATTCCGATGGAAAGTTCGTAGCTGATGATCATGGCGCCGCTACGCATGGCACCCATCAGCGTATACTTGCTGTCGCTGCTCCATCCGGCGAGCAGGATGCCCAGCACGCCGATTGACGAAGCCGCCAGCACG
Organism: Bacteroides gallinaceum; assembly: GCF_030373775.1. Classification (NCBI taxonomy): domain Bacteria; kingdom Pseudomonadati; phylum Bacteroidota; class Bacteroidia; order Bacteroidales; family Bacteroidaceae; genus Bacteroides; species Bacteroides gallinaceum. Next base: position 29,707 of record NZ_JAUDEN010000031.1, read on the forward strand.
AAGAAGATACCGATATTCATGTGCAGGATGAGTCCTCCGTTATGCCATGGCAGGCATGAGAACGTGAATATCGAGGCAAGGATCACGAGGTAGGGTGCCAGCGCATAAAGGAATTTGTCCACATGTGCCGGAGTAAAGATTTCCTTGATGAGCATCTTCAGCACGTCGGCCGGCACCTGCAGCAGACCGCCTTTTCCGCCTACGCGGTTCGGACCAAGGCGGCATTGGAATGCGGCGCACACCTTGCGTTCCATGTAGATCATGACCACGGCCAGAGCAGCATAGAGCAGGATGATGATCACGCCCACAATGATGCCTTCAATCGTGAGGGCCGCCCACTCGGGCATCACGCCGCACAGGGCGGTGTGGATGGCAGAGGTAAGCGACTCCAGGTTATAATAATCGTTCATAGGTTTTCAGTTATTCTAAATTCTTCGTTCTAAATTCTTCATTCTTCACTTATCTGTCGATATCCGGAATCACGAAGTCGACCGATGCGCCGATGGCGATGAGGTCGGCAAACTTCCATCCGCGGCAGAGCGTGTCCATGGCCTGTACCAGCGGCAGTCCCGTCGAGCGGAAGTGCATGCGGTACGGTGTCTTGTCGCCTCGGCTTTCGATCATCACGCCGAATTCTCCGCGGCTCGCTTCTACGGCCGAGGTCCATATGCCTTCGGGCAGCTTGATGATCGGTTTCGTTTTCACGCGGTATTCGCCTTCCGGAATGTTGTCGATGAGCTGTTCGATGATGCGGCACGACTCAACGATTTCGTCCATACGGACCATGTAGCGTGCGAACGAGTCGCAGGTGTCGTAGGTGATTTCCTTGAAGTCTACCTTGTCATATACGCCGTAAGGCATACGCTTGCGCACATCGTTCTTCCATCCTGCGGCACGTCCCGTACCTCCGGTGCATCCCAGAGAGATGGCATCTTCCTTCGACAGGATGCCCACGCCCTTCAGACGGGTGTCGGCGATGACGTTTCCGGTAAAGATACGGTGATAGTCGGGAAGCACTTTCTTCAGGTGGGCGATGAATTCCTTCACCTTCTGGCAGAAAGTGGGATGAATGTCATCCTGCACGCCGCCGATAAGGTTGTAGTGCTGTATCAGACGTCCGCCGGTAGTTTCTTCGAAGATGTCGAGGATCATTTCCCTTTCGCGGAATCCGTAGAAGAACGGAGTCATGGCACCCATATCCAGCACCAGGCATGAGTAGAACAGCAGGTGCGAGTCGATACGTTGCAGCTCGTCCATGATGGTACGGATATACTTCACACGTTCCGAAACCTCGATTCCGGCTGCCTTTTCGATACACATGCACAGCGCGTGGCGGCTCTGGTGTGCGCTCAGATAGTCCAGACGGTCGGTCATGCCCAGCGTCTGCGGATAAGTGAGGCTTTCGTTCATCTTTTCGATGCCGCGGTGGATGTATCCCAGCACGGGGTCGACCTTGGTGATCACCTCGCCGTCAAGTCCGATACGCATGCGGAGCGCGCCGTGTGTTGACGGGTGCTGCGGACCCATGTTCACCACAAAATCGTTTTCGCCGAAGATGCGGTGGTCGATGCCTTCCAGCGTGCCGTCCTTGCGCAGGCGGTATTCTTTTGTAAAGTCAGCGTTGATTTCGTTGTCCAGACGCAGCGGATTCGAGTTCATGTCGTAGTCCTTGCGGAGCGGCCATCCGATCCAGTCCTCGCGCAGGAACAGGCGGCGCATGTCGGGATGTCCCGTAAAGCGGATGCCGAAGAAGTCGTACACCTCGCGTTCTTTTATCAGTGCGGTTTTCCATAAGTCGCTCACGGTGGGCAGCAGCGGCGTTTCGCGGTCGGCTGTAGCCGTGCGCAGCGCAATCTGTTCGCCCGTGGCGGTTGATTCCATGAAATACACGGCACCCAGACCTTCTTCTCCCCAGTCCATGCCCACAATGTCACGCAAAAAGTCCATCGGACTCTGCGGGTCGTTTCTCAGCGCTTCCGCGGTCTGGTGGAATACTTCCAGGGGAACTTTGATGACTCCGGCGTTTCCCGGACATTCTTCCGCCCCTTTTATTGTTTTCAATACATCGTCACGTTTCATTCGTCACCTCCTTCCTTGTTGGCGGCGTTTGCTTTTTCCGCCTCTTCTTTCGGTTGCTTGTGGTTTACTCCTCCCAGGAAGCGTTCCACCTTCATCTTCCGCTGCAGCTGCATAAGTCCGTAGAAGAATGCTTCGGGGCGCGGCGGACAGCCCGGAATGAACACATCCACGGGGATCACCTTATCGATGCCGTTCACTACGTTGTAGGATTTGATGAACGGACCTCCGGAGATGGTGCATCCGCCCACAGCCACCACGTATTTCGGGTCGGCCATCTGATCGTACAGACGCTTCATCACCGGTGCTGTGCGGTAGGTGATGGTTCCCATCACGATGAGCACGTCGGCCTGGCGCGGAGAGTTTCGGGTCACTTCGAATCCGAAGCGGGCCATGTCATAGCGTCCGGCTCCCAGAGCCATGAACTCGATGGCGCAGCAGCTCGTTCCGAGCAGCAGTCCCCACACCGAGTTGCTCCGTCCCCAGTTGATCAGCCTGTCTACTGTGGTAAGAATCACTCCGGCACCCTCATCGTTGAGCTGCTTTACCAGGCTCTCCAGGTAGTCGTTGTTTTTGAACTCCTCATACTTCATGGAGCGTATCGGAGCAAGTTTCTTTACTTCCATTCCAACGCTCCTTTCCGCCAGGCGTAAGCCAAGCCCAGCACTAAGATTACAAGGAATACTGTAACGCTCGCCACCGCAACGAGTCCCGCCTTCTGGGCTACAGCAGCCCACGGAAAGAGGAATACGGTTTCGATGTCGAACATCAGAAACAGAATGGCAAAGAGGTAGTAGCCCGCCTTGAACTGAATCCATGATTGTCCTCGGGTGGGAATACCACATTCATAAGGTTCGCCTTTCTGCGGGTTGAATGAACGGGGAGCTAAAAGCTTGGCTATGCAGATAGCCGCCGTTACCAATACAACAGCCGTTAGAATAACGACAACAATAAACGTAAAAAACATATATTAAGTGTTTTAAATGATGTTTCTCTATGCGCATTGATTGCTTTCTCGGCGGCGTTTCCCCTGCCGTAAAGTGTTCTCGAAATTGCCAAATGCCATGCGTTTCGCATAGGGATGGAACCACAAGATTCTGTTAACAACCAATAAAAACACCGCAAAGGTAGATAATTATCCCTATTTATGCGAAATTTATGTGGTAAAAACGCTTAAAATATTTGCGTTGTATTTTTATTCACAAAAGGTATCGGGGAGCTGCTTGCCGGACGAGCGGATACGCGGGTGTCACTGCATCCGGAAAAATGCGGGCATC
>NZ_JAUDEN010000032.1:0-31600 GCF_030373775.1 Bacteroides gallinaceum
ATATGAAATACAGGCGTCACCAGGCTAAGCCATATAAGACAGCAGGAAAAAGCATGATTCCTGACAGGGTATCCATCCATGAAAGACCGGCAGAAGCCAATGGAAAAAGATTTGGAGACTGGGAGATGGATTTAGTTATTGGAGCAGAGCAAAATAGTGCAGTTCTTACAAAATTTAAGATTAGTGAAAGAATTCTTACTGGGCTTTATCAGACCGTCCTTTATCCATTTATTGACGGATGCTTGGGTTGACTTCATCCATTTGGCTAAATGAACATTTGTAATCAGGTAGCATCCGTTTAATTGCATAACAGTATGTTTGTTTGCTGAAAAGCCACGCTGCAAACGGTCTATCAGTATATCGATGTCTTTTTTGACAATTTTGGGTGCTGGTCTGTTTTCTTTGATGGTCAGTTCAATAGAATTCATGTCGAAGTTAGCCAACTGTGGTAGTTGGGATAACTCTTCGATGATATGACCAGCACATCGCAAATCTTGAATATGGAATGTTAATCGCTTTCGTCTTGGCATAGTAGTGATTTCCCTTTTTCAGTGGTATAGTATTTCTGCAAACGGCTGTTAGGCTTATCAGGAACAGTCATTGCCAACAATCCTTCTGCAATAAGAGGGTTTATATATTTCCTCTTAAACTTTGTTCTATCACTAAAATTGAATAAAGCAATAATCTGAGTTAAAGAATTTTCGAGCAAGCATGTTTCCAATATAGTTTTTATCTCCTTTTGACTTAATGCTAACTTAGTGCCGACTTGCTGCCAACTTAGTGCCGACTTAGTGCCGACTTGTCGGTGACTTGTCGGTATATTTTCTGCAAACTCAAATTCTTTAGGGTCGCGATAAGTAATGGAAAAGACAAACTCCTCTCCACTATGAATCTCTATCTCAGAGTTTTCAAAGTATAACGGAGCATATTTCCGAATATTTTTCTGTCCAGATCCAAGCTCCTCAGCCCATTTCATTTCACGGAATACCTTTGTTATTAGCGGATTCTTTGTACGGGTACGCCAGTCATTTATATCTATATCCCCTGTTTGGAAAGGTTTCGTCCAATTCTCCGTTATGACCCGATCACGGAATATGAGAAACTTATTGGTGTATGAACTGATATACTCACGATGAAGCAGTGTATTTGATATTACTTCTCTGAATATCATTACCCGTAAATCCAAACGGTCTATACCATTATCCGCTAAACGGAATTTATCAGGCATGTTGCGTTGTACAAAATTCAGTAAACGAATATATGACTGAATCAAATTTACGCATATCATATCTCTGTCATTGTAGCGAATGTCAGGGTCGGTAGGAAGCGGATGCAAGAAACGCTCGTAAGACATGCTACGGTAAATAGCGTCCGTGCGATGCCACGGGCAACAATTCAGAATAGTTTGTTCCTTACCAAATAAAAGAATGGCAGCCAACTTATATCCTTCCTTATTCGTTTCCCGTTGTTTACCCCAAAACAGACTTTTCAGGAACTCTTCATTTGTCATGCTTAGCCACGGATGATTGGAGTTATGGATGGAAATGTGGCTGCGCATAATCTTGAATGATTCTTCGTCCATATCTTCCAAGGTCACATCGGGAAACACTTCGTTTTCGGAAGATTCCTTTTCTTTTCGCATGAACATATTCTTAACCAGATAGGTATGTTTTGACACATCATTGTCCGCATCACCCCAACGGTCGAAGAAACGATTTTTGTATCTATGCACTTGTTCACTCTCCGGCACATTCAGATACAAGATAATCTTACCGTCTATCTCTGCCTGTTCCGGTGTGATTGGCATTGGAGGAAGAAACTGTTCAGGGTTATTCAGCGTATTGATAATGCTTTTAGTCATATCTGTTACGCATTTTGGGTTAATTCCCAATATTGTGCCATCATCATCCACTCCCAAAAAGATATATCCTCCCTCTGCATTCAAGAAAGAACATACGGTTTCATACACAGATGCTGAAACCTTATCCGTACATCTCTTAAATTCTACTTGCTTATTCTCGCCATGCGAAAGCAAGTCCTTTATTTTATCTGTTGATAACATACTGTTTCTTTTATAAGACTTTTACTGCTTCATCTATTACGCTACTGGCAAAACTATCCAAATAAGTATTAGTTGTTGCCAAATCACTATGGCCTAATATCTGTGAGATAACCTCACGTGGTACTTGATTGTCCTGCAAAGTCATAGCCATTGTATGACGACTTACATAGCTTGTTAGTTTCATATCCGTAATCTCCAAAACTTTCGCTAAGTTAGCCAAATTCTTGTTATTGCGCCCAAATCGGCTACGAATATGATTATAAAGTTGTTCTCCTTTATATCCTGCAATAGAAACTATTGGTAACAAGTAATCTTCTACTTATAATGTATTAGCTGAAAACCAATTCATTAACTCTTGGATTTCAGGAGTTATCTTAATCTGAATAGGTTTGACTTTCTTAGCTTCTTTTGTTTTATTCCGTTTATAAACAATATAATTTCCACCGTTATAACGGATAATATTCTTTTTAGTTAGCAATGCTGCATCTATAAACGATATACCATAACAGTAATATGAAAAGAGAAATAATCTTCGTGTCCGTTCAAGTACAGCATTATCCATCACTGTTGTTTTTAGTTTAAACATGGAGTCATGCGGTAAATAACGTTTAGTCGTTTCTTCTTCCAATGATGAAATGCTAAAACCGCCCTTACCAAATGGGTAAGTCGTTTCTGAGGCTTCACCATCTTGGATAGCCTTGTTTAATACAGCACGTAAAGTCTTAAAATAGAACTTCCGAGTATTCCCTTTACATTCACGTTTTTGTAAAAACACATCAAAAGATTTTACATATTTAATATCTATTTCAGGGAAAACACGTTCAGGCAGTTTCTCGTCAAAGAGTTCTAATACGTGAAGTGTTCTGCTATAGCAGTTGGCATTGCCAATATGATTGGTATCTTTATAAGTTTGAATTAGATTTTCAAAGAATTCCTTTACATTTCCTTTGTTTGAGTAGTGAAAGAATTCTTGTTCGAATTGATTTAGTGTCCAATCAATTTTATTGGCATCGAAATCTGCTATAATGCGAAGTATTTCCGATTTCTTTTGCGTTAACCATTCGTTGAGGTATATTCGGTCTGGATGTAATCTGGGAACACGCTTATCTGTGACAAACATTTCAAGTTTATCATTCCATTGATGCGGTTCTGCATAAATGCCTAACGCCATCACCTTCCGTTTATTATTTTTTGCGAACAACCAACCAAATAGCATATCCCTCTTTATAGTGATATTTATCGGCTATCCACATCTTAAATGAAGCATATTTCATAAGTGACACGAATTACTGACATTTTACTTTTTCTAAAAAGATATTGGTCTATAGCAGTCAGATTACCAATTATTTATCTACTTTATTTTACTGACGGATTACTGACGTTTGTACCGAAAATATAGATAATCAGATGTAAATAATACCAATACTTCCGTTTCTTATTCGTTGGCAAATATACTGAAAAACAATTAGATATAAAAATATAGGAAATAAACGGATAGCTCTGGGGGGGGCGTGTGGTCGCTGGTTCGAATCCAGTCACCCCGACTGGTGAAAATGAAGGAGTTAAGTCGTTGACTTAGCTCCTTTTTTGTGAATGACGCATTTATGACACAACTTCAGGGTCAAATAATGATAAGCCATGGGATGGGATAAAAATATTTTTGTGCAATCATAAATAACAAGCGGTTAAGTTGTTTTGCTATTTTATTTCGTAGGTGGTCAATACAGCTGCATGGTCGCCAGGCCACACATCGTCTATTTCAGGCATGGTACGGATGATTTTAGACGAAAGAGGAAGAAGATTGTTTCCTTTCCCATAAATAAAATCAATGCGCGATGTCTGCGACTGTCCGAATATGACCGCATATGTGCCCTCTCCCCGTTCCAGCTCATCAGGATGCAGCACACGGAAAGAATCCTTGAACCCTTCTTCATACATATAGCGCGAAATGGGGAGATCTTCTGCTGCATAACCGAAATGGAGAGAAGCGGCTTTTCTTGTCCAGTCCAAATGGCTTCCTGCATTAAAATCTCCTCCTATAATGGCAGGCATAGAAGAAGTGAGATAGGGATAACAGTCGTTTATCAGCAAACGCTTCATGTCTTCCATTCCCAAAATACTGTCTTCAGCAGCCCATTGGCGAGGATCCATCCCATAATTGGCATAAGAACAAGTGTATTCGGGACGATAGGCATAACGCAACCAACACGCATTCACATACACTTCCCTGCCATTCGGCATGGTCAATACGGCAGGATTAGAAAAGAAAGTGCTTTTGGTCGGAATTTTCCGAATCGGATACCGGCTATACAGACTCAGATTGTCATCGGCGGAAGCAGTCTGCATGTGAAAACCGATTCCTTGCGCAATCATCTCCTGGGAGCCATACGCTTCCTGCATGGTAACCACATCAGCATGTGATGCCTTTATCAGATCTATAATACGCTCACGGCCCTCTTTTCCCAAATGATTTCCGCCATGCCAGATGTTCCACTGCAATACTTTTAATATGTGTACGTCGCTTTGACTGTCCTTTGTAACCCAAATGGGAAGACAGTCTTTTGCCTGAACAGGAGTTATTGTTTTTCGTCCCATCCTGACGGAAAGAGCTGTTGCTCCCAGGCGGTTTCCCTGTGCAGCCTGCGGACTGATATCTGCCGTAATCAACAAATAATTTGTACCGTGTTTCAAGAGCGTGTGCTCTTTATCGGTCAGACGAATATGCAATTTTCCGGAACGAGGAACGATGTCTTTATCTGTAAGTTTATGGCGGATGCCTGAACGAGGCTTGGAACCTGCATAATAAACATGTATTTTTTCAATGTCCTCGATTACGGAACACAAACCGAAATCGAGTGTCAGTTCTTCGACCCTTAATGGGGACTTTTCTCCTTGAGCCTCAATCCGGAGCTTCAACAGCTGAAAATCACGGCTTCCTTTATCTGCATCCCATTCGGAGGGAATGGAAACCACCTTAAAAAGTTGTTGCGCATGATATTCCGCATGAAACAACGGATTGTCGTTTTTTACAGCATAAGCCAAAGGAGCATTTCCATATTGCTTCAGGCGCCCGTTGCGCAGATGGAAAGACATGCGCCCTTCGCCTGCCCGGTTTAAGGATAAGTCATCAGAGAAGTCATCAAAATTGTAATAGCCTTTCAAATAGGGGAACTTGTCATGGCGGGCAGTCAGCGGCCGATACATCCATTGCTGCAGCTCCTTTTCTGTCAGTGCCGCGGTCCAAATGCGTACCTCATCCATACATCCCCCAAAAGCACTTTCAGCAGATTCATTGATTCCGATGGAACCAGGGAGGATAGTCGTAGCCGTATCCTTTCTCGCCGTTTCTTTGCCGTCAACGTAAAGAATTACATGCGTGCCATCACATACGGCGGCTACGTATGTCCATTTTCCCTTGGGCACTTCACCTCCATAAAGTCCGGCTCCCACGTTGCAGATTCGTCCGTTATCTATCACTAGGGGAAGATAATCCAAAGAGTTGAGCCTGCTGTATTCTCCTCCCCCAATAATAACTTCTTGTTTCTTCCACTCATCCATATCGGGTTTTATCCAAGCCTCCAACGTCCAGCATTTGCATATAGAATCCATTCCAATGCGCAAATTGTTGTCTTTTCCATCCAGGCAGACAGCCCAATTGATCTGTGCGTACGCATGGATGCCCAACAAGTTCAGAAGAATGGCAGATAGAATTGTTTTCATCATTTATGTTTTTTAATAGATTGAGGAGCAAAGTTTTGAACACGACATTTCCTTGCTCCCCTGTCTGTTGTTAATCAATAATAAGGGTTTTGCACGAGTTGAGGCATTTTGTTCGTTTCGTCCACACAAAAATACACCCTTTTCTCCATACATTTTGTAGTTACCTTCTTTTTCAGCGTGCAAACTTCATGGAATAATGTGAAATTATTGTTCCATTCGTGTTACGTTTACATGAACGGCTAACTTTAGGCAACCCGCCGGCGAAAATCCGTTCAAGGCCCAATTTCAAGAAAATGCTTGTTCCTTCTTCCCTCAAAGACAAACTTTTCAGCTATGCACTTGAAACAATCACCCCTCCAACAATCCGCGGTCCGTCATCCATTTTCAATTATTTCACATAAAAAGGTGCAGTTATCTCAGAAATATTCGTTTAATTTATAAACACTTTTTTATTAAAACTGTTTTTCCAGTAAAGAGATAAAGTCAAAGCGTCCATCACCCGGAATATGCCCTCTGATGCATTGCAGGCGAGATCGGCCGGCTCAAAAAGATAACGGGACATTTTGCTCAGGATGACGGGACATTTTGATGAAGATGACGAATAATTTTAATCAAGATAACGGGTCATTTTACAAGGCCCGGCAAGGCACGAAAAAATGCAAGAATTTAATGTCGAAATTATAAACCAAGACTTATGAAGAAGACAAGTTTAATAAGCGGACTCTTTTTCCTTTTGGGCATCTTTGCCCTGCAGGTCCGGGCGCAAAGCTACGACCAGATGTGGAAGGAAGTGGAGAATCTGGAGAAAAAGGATTTGCCGAAATCGGCAATAAATCAGTTGGACAAGATTTATGCGAAAGCGGCAGCCGAAAGAAATGCACCTCAGATGATGAAGGCGTTTCTTGTGCGGACGGAAGCGAAAGTCAGCTTGTCGGCCGACGGCCTGAACGGTGAACTGGAAGCTCTTCGCCGCTGGACGGCCGAAGAAAAGGATACGGTGGCCCGCGCCGTGCTGCACCATATCATGGGGGTGTACCAACTGGAAGAGCAGACAGCCGACGTGGACAGTGCGCTGTGGTATTTCCGCGAATCGCTGAAGTATCCGGATGTGCTGGCCAGGGTGACGGCCAAAGACTACCGTCCCATGGTTGAAAGCGGAAAACTGAGCGAGAAATATTTCGGTGACACGATGCTGGATCTGCTTGTGCGTCAGGCGGCCTACAGGTTTTCGTGGGGATACGTGGATGTGACCCGCAGCAAGGAAGCGCACCGTGCCGTAATGGATTTCTACAACTCGCTGATTGACTATTATATCCGGACAGGCAACCGCTCAGCCGAACTGCTGACCCGCCTTTGCCTGCTTTCTTACCGGCAGGGAGGCGAGATGGTTCCGCCCGTCAGGCTCTCTCAGACGGAGGAAGTGGCTTTGCTCCGAAACTGGATGAAAGAGTATGCCGGCGTGTCTTCCTGTGCAGCCGTATATGTGCATCTGACAGAATTGTATCACCGGAACCAGCAATTTACAGAGGCGATGCAGGTAATCGGCGAAGGACTGGAACTATATCCCCGGTCGGAATTTGCCGCCGACCTGAAAGACTACCGGCAACGGATCCTGAACCCTTCGCTGAACCTGCATACGGAATGGGCTTACCCCGGAGAAGATGCCGTGTTTGAAGTGAGGTCGAAAAACCTGAAGGGGATGACACTGGAGGTATACCGGCTGAATCTGAAAGCATCGTCATCAATCTTTGCGGGCGGAATGGAACAGGCGGACATGGTAAAGAAATACGGGAAACTGGCAGGAAGCAAACATTTTGCCCTGCCCGACACTCCCGACTATAAGGATACGGCAAGTACATTCGTCTGCCGGATGCCGGAACCGGGCATCTACATGCTCAAGTCTGTCCCCGACGGGCACAAGGACAAAGCGGCATACGAACTGGTGCATCTTTCTCCCCTGCAGATACTTTCGTTTCCGCTGGAAGGCAAACAGACGGAATATGATGTGGTGGACCGCAAGACGGGCCATCCGGTGCCGGGAGCGGAAATCGTGTTCTATTCCATCCCCACTCCGGGCAATTACACACTTTACCGCACGTTCAAGACGGACGGAAGCGGACGTGCCGTGGTTCCCGAACTGAAAGAACGGAGCCTTTGGATGAATGCCCGAACAACAGACGGCGACTTCATGCAGGTTTCGTATGTATCAAGAGGCCGAGGACTGGCTGTTCCTTCAGACGGGAAGGAAACATACCGCACGGAACTTTATACAGACCGTGCCCTATACCGCCCCGGACAAACCGTTTACGTGTCTGGAGTGGCCTATAAGCAGCAGGGTGACGATACGAAAGTCCGCAGCAGATGGAAATTCACCTTGACCTTGCGTGACGCGAACGGTCAGGAACTGTCCAAACGTGAACTGGTCACGGACGACTTCGGAGGATTCCATGCCGAGTTTGCATTGCCTCAGTCAGTGCTTCCGGGCAATTTCCGTCTGGAAGCGGAAAACGGAAACCGGTATATACGAGTGGACGAATACAAGCGTCCTACGTTTGACGTAGTGTTCACGCCTTACAAGGAGTCCTATACAGCGGGGGATACCTTGTCGCTGGAGGCCGCCGCAAAGAACTTTTCGGGAGCTCCGGTACGAAACGGAAAAGTAAGCTACACCGTAACCCGCTCGCAGGCATGGTTCTGGCGGATCGGAGGAGGTTCATCCCAGGTGATCGGAAGCGGTGAAACCCAGACGGATGCCGACGGAAAGTTCCGGATAGAAGCAGTCCTCGAAAAACCGGAAACCAGCACCGGCGACTGGAACAGCTATTATATATATAAGGTAAGTGCGGATGTGGTGAACATAGACGGCGAAACCCAGTCGGGAAGTCTGTCTTTGCCCGTCAGCAAGTTGTCGATGGGTCTGCAAATCGACGGACTGAGCGCAAAGGTGATGCGTGAAAAGCGGGACAAGATCCAGTTCCTCGCGCGCAACCTGAACGGCCAGCCGGTAGACACAAAAGTCAGCTACCGGATTTATACGCTGGACAAGGACGACAAGAAAGGCTCGCTGGCCGCGCAAGGAGAACAGCCTTCACAAACCGCCTTTATCCCCGAAGCTTTGCTGGACTGCGCATCCGGAAAATACCGGATAGAGATTTCGGCCGATGACAGCCAGGGCAGAACATGCAAGGCAGAACAGGATTTTGCTCTCTTCTCCAGAAACGATGTCCGCCCGCCTTATGAAACGACAGAATGGTTCTATCAGGAAGGTACGGAATTCAATGAAGAACATCCGGTCACTTTATACGTGGGTTCAAGCGAACAGGATGTGTACGTGTTCTACTCCGTCTATTGCGGAGCCAAACGCATCCATAGCGAGCGGCTGACACTGGACAATGAGATCCGCAAATTCGTCTACCCGTATAAGGAAGCGTATGGCGACGGCATTACGGTGAGCTTTGCATTCATGAGAAAAGGCATTTTCTATACCAAGCAGGTTTCCATCGCCCGGCCGGAACCGCAGAAAGAACTTTCGCTGAAATGGGAAAGTTTCCGCGACAATCTTGTGCCGGGCGGACAAGAAGAATGGACGCTGAGCATCCTCGACAGAAACGGAAAGCCTGCCGACGCACGCTTCATGGCAACGCTGTATGACGCCTCTCTCGACCGTCTGCTGGATAATCAATGGAGCTTCAGACTGAACTTCCGGCGTTACACTCCTTCCGTATGGCCGGGCATGCACACCATGAATACGTATTTCTCTCTGTACAGCCCGTTCTACGACCACAGCCATTCGAATGTGTATGACTTCGATTTTCCGAACGGATACAGCCGCCTGTTTGTACCTTCGCTCCGGCAGAGAAACATTTACATCCGTGGCGGCGGAAAAGTGCTGATGGCACGCAGCCTGGCTTCTTCCAAAGCGTTGTATAAGGCGGCGGCAGACGAAGTTGAACAAGCTGCAGTTGCACAGGAAAATGGTTTTGAGACAAACAATGGAGTCTTTTCTATGGCTATAACTGATGCGGCATCGCTGTCCTCGCTCGAATCAGATGAGGAATACGTGCCTCTGAGAGACAACTTCGCCGAAACAGCTTTCTTCTACTCTGATTTGCGCACCGATTCAGCCGGTGCCGTGCGGATGGTGTTTACCATGCCTGACGCAGTGACCGAATGGAAGCTGATGGGAATGGCACACACGCAAAGCATGGACTACGGACTGATTACGGCAAAGGCCAGAACCAGCAAGCCGTTCATGATCCAGCCCAACATGCCGCGCTTTGTGCGCGCAGGCGACCGTGCCGTCATAGCAGCTTCGCTAGACAACATTTCGGGCAATGTCGTTGCAGGAATCGTACGCATGCAACTGGTGAATCCGGTTGACGGCAAAACGGTATACGAATCCGAACAGCCGTTTGAAGTGGCGGCTAACCAGAACGGCTCAGTGAGCTTTGAATATGAAGTGACGGACACATACGATGTGCTGATATGCCGCATGGTGGCCGATGCCGGAGAATACAGCGACGGCGAACAGCATTACTTGCCTATACTGACCGACAAACAGTGGGTGACGGAAACCTTGCCGTTCCAGTTGAAAGACAATGAAAGCAAGACACTGGAACTGGATGACCTTTTCAACAAGCAGAGCAAAACAGCAACCGGCCGCCGGTTGAGCTTTGAACTGACGGCCAATCCGGTCTGGTATGCAGTGCAGGCGCTTCCGGTTCTTTCCAACCCCGACAGTGAGAATGCTTTTGCATGGGCTGGAGCTTATTACGGCAATGCGCTTGCGCAACTGATTCTCGACAAGAATCCGGAAATCAGACAGGTGTTCAGCGCATGGGCATCTCAAAGCACCGACAAGGATACGTGGCTGAGCAAACTGGAACAGAACCAGGATCTGAAGAACATGCTGCTCAATGAAACGCCCTGGCTGACAGAAGCAACCGATGAAAGCGAACAGAAGCGCCGCATCGCCGTACTGTTCGACTTGAACCGGATGAAAAGCCAGTTGCAGACAAGCGTGGACCGTCTGGGCAAGATGCAGCACACAGACGGAAGCTGGTCGTGGTTTGACGGAATGACCGGAAGCCGGATTGTCACGACACAGGTGGCAGAACTCATGGCACGGCTGAAAGCGATGAACGCTGTGACTGACGTACGGATAAACAGCATGTACCTGAAAGCCTGGAACTGGCTGACCGCTCAGATGCAGGAAGAATACAGAAGCATGAAACGGCAGGAGGAAATGCATGAGCTGAACGTTCTTCCGAGCAATCTGGCCGTAAAGTATCTTTATATATGTGCTTTGGACAAGTTTGCAGCATCAAAAGCCGACAAGGCAGTCAACGCATATATGCTGGAAAAACTAAAGAACCGCTCCGCTGAATACTCCATCGGTGAAAAAGCAATGATTGCCGTCATCATGCAGGGTACAGGCAATGCTAGCGAAGCCATGACCTTGGTCCGCTCCATCAAGGAATATTCGCTGTACACACCCGAAATGGGACGCTATTTTGACACGGCAAAAGCTTTGTACTCATGGAACAGTTATAAGATACCGACCCAGGTGGCAGCAATGGAAGCCATCGCCAGAGTGGAGCCTGACGAGTCAATGCATGCAGAAATGCAGCAATGGCTGCTGAAACAGAAACAGGTTCAGGCGTGGAGCAACTCGCTGGAAACGGCAGACGCAATCTATGCACTGCTTTGCTCCGGAGGACACCAGCTGAATACATCAGGCAAAATGACCGTCAAGGCCGGCAGAATGGAGATGGAAACTCCGGACGATGCGCTGGGCTATGCACGCCGCACCTACACGGGAACAGATACTGATATAAAACGTGCAGAAATAAGCAAAACCGGCAGCGGAATCGGCTGGGGAGCCGTTTATGCCCAATACCTGGAAGAAATGGACAGACTGGCAGATGCCAAAGGAAACGGCTTGTCCATCAGCCTTGAAGTGCTGAAAGACGGCAAACGGATCGACAAGCACGCTGTTCTGAACGTGGGCGACAAGCTGACTGTCCGCCTGAACATCAAGGCCGACCGTGACATGGACTTCATTCAGATAAAAGACGAACGTCCCGCCTGCTTCGAGCCGTCCGAACAACTTTCCGGCTACCGCTGGAACGCAAAGACGGGAATCGGCTACTACCAGGTGAGCCGGGATGCCTCCACAGAGTTCTTCATCGACAAGATGCGGAAGGGAAGCTACGTGATTGAATACACGGTACACGTGGACCGTGCCGGAACTTATCAGGCAGGCATGGCAAGCATCCAGTCGGCCTATGCTCCCGAATTCGCCGGCCACACCGGAGGCATGAAGCTTGTTGCCGAATAGCCCGCACGAAGAAGGACGTTCACATCAAAAGAACAGGACACAGAGCCGCCAAGCCACAGAAAAAGATGGAAATTCCATTGCGTAAGATACTGGGCTTGGGCGGCTTTGTGCTTAAAGTTCAAATCCGGCATGTTTCTTGTTTTCACTAAATCATCCCGAAGAAGTATTAAATAGACAAAGGAAGTTTGCTTGCAAAAGTTTTTCTCTTTATCTTTGTTTCTAAATTCAAGACAAGAAATGAAGCGGATTTATACATCACTAGTTATATCTTTTATATGCCTGCTCGTCCAGGCGCAGCCGAGAATCACATTCGACAGCGAATCGAAAGACTTGGGCTATGTGCTTTGGCGCAATCCGGTAACCGTCAGCTACAAATTCACAAACACCGGCGACAAGCCACTTGTCGTTTCCAACGTTACAGTGTCATGCGGCTGTATGGAAGCCAAATGGACGGAAGATCCGGTCATGCCGGGAGATAAAGGAGAGATTACTGCCGTTTTCGATGCAGAAGCAATCGGGCATTTCTATAAGGACCTGGGAATATACTGCAATGCGGCAATCGAACCGATTTATCTGAATTTCAACGGAGAAGTAACCGCCGATGCGAAAAACTTTTCATTCACTCATCCGTACCTGATCGGAGCTATCCGGCTGAATCAGGACGAACTGAACTTCGAGTCAGTCCATAAAGGGGACCGCCCGTCTATCGAACTGCTGGTAGCCAACACCTCCAACAAAGCCTATTCACCGGTGCTCATGCATCTCCCTCCTTATCTGGAGGCAGAAGCGACACCCGACAAACTGGGACGTGGAAAAGCCGGAAAAATCAAAGTAACGCTGAATACGGACAAATTGCCCAAACTGGGTATTACCCGAGCCTCTGTTTATCTGTCAAGATACTCAGGCGATAAAGTAGGCGAAGAAAATGAAATACCGGTATCTGTGGCCTTGCTCCCGGACTTCTCCCAACTGACCGAACAGCAGAAGAACAATCCTCCGGTGATATCCGTATCCTCCAAACAACTGGAGTTTATGGACCTTCGTCCGAACCAAAAGAAATCGCAACATATAATCATCACCAATACGGGAAAGTCGGATCTGGTAATCCAAGACATGCAAGTATTCAGCATTGCCTTGGGAGTTAACCTGAAGAAAAGAACACTCAAGCCGGGCGAATCGACCAAGATGAAAGTGACTGTACTGGCCGCAAACCTGCCCAGGGTGAAAGGCACGCCACGTATACTGATGATTACAAACGACCCGCAACATCCGATGGTTACCATCCGAGTGAAAGCACAATTGAAGTCAAACGAAAAATAAAGATCTTATGGAACACCCCGAAAACAAGGAAGAATACAAGGGGTTAACTGTAAACCAGGGAGTGGAACAGCCTGCTGTTGTTAATCCTTATCTGAAACTGAGAAAGAAGCCGAAACGCCGCCAGTTGTCGGCAAACGAATATGTGGAAGGCATCGTGAAAGGGGACATCACGGTGTTGAGCCAGGCAGTAACCTTGGTGGAAAGCGTCAGACCGGAACACCAGACACTGGCTCAGGAGGTTCTGGAAAAATGTCTTCCCTACACGGGAAATTCAATACGGGTGGGTATCAGCGGCGTACCCGGCGCCGGGAAAAGCACATCAATCGATGTTTTCGGACTTCATGTGCTGGAACAGTACGGAGGAAAGCTGGCTGTTCTGGCCATTGACCCAAGCAGCGAACGCTCTAAAGGAAGCATCCTGGGCGACAAAACCCGCATGGAAAAACTCTCCATACATCCGGATTCTTTCATACGTCCCAGTCCAACGGCCGGTTCATTGGGCGGAGTTGCCAGAAAGACCCGTGAAACCATCTTTCTATGCGAAGCAGCAGGATTCGACAAGATTTTTGTAGAAACCGTAGGCGTAGGACAAAGCGAAACTGCCGTGCATTCGATGGTGGACTTCTTCCTGCTCATCCAGTTGGCGGGAACCGGCGACGAACTTCAGGGCATCAAGCGGGGAATCATGGAAATGGCAGATGGAATTGTAATCAACAAGGCAGACGGAAACAACATAGAAAAAGCCAAGCTGGCCGCAACGCACTTCCGCAATGCGCTGCACCTCTTTCCTGCTCCCGAATCCGGATGGCTCCCGCAAGTGCTTACCTACTCAGGATTTTACGGCATCGGGATCAAAGAAATATGGGACATGGTTTACAAATACATCACGTTTGTAAAAGCAAACGGGTATTTCCAGCACCGGAGAAACGAACAGTCAAAGTTCTGGATGTACGAAACCATCAACGAACATTTGCGCGACAACTTCTACAATGACGACACCATTGCCCGGATACTGCCAAAGCAGGAGGAGGAAGTCCTCAGCGGAAAAGTCACTTCTTTTTCAGCAGCAAGAAAACTGCTGGACATCTATTTCGGCAACATGAAATAGTACCTTGCCGCTTCTGCATAAATATGTAAAACAAGTTTCATTTCTGTTTCGTTTTTCTCAAACGGGAAAGAAATTCCGGCGGATTTACATCTTAGAATGAATTAAAATGTAACTTTGCGCCGAATTTGATTTTAATACGATGCAAAGCGAGAACAAACCGATCATCGAAGTGAAAAACGTGTCGAAGTTTTTCGATGACAAGACTGCACTGGACAACGTCAACCTGTCCATAAGGAAAGGAGAATTCGTCACCATCCTGGGGCCTTCAGGCTGCGGGAAAACAACTCTTCTGCGACTCATAGCCGGCTTCCAGACAGCCTCGGAAGGAACGATTCTGATTAACGGAAAGGAAATAACGCAAACACCGCCGCACAAGCGTCCGGTGAATACCGTGTTTCAGAAATATGCCTTATTCCCTCACCTGAACGTGTATGACAACATTGCATTCGGCCTGAAACTGAAGAAGATGCCGAAAGCCGAAATGACGCGGAAAGTGATGGCGGCTCTGAAAATGGTAGGAATGACCGACTACGAATACCGCGACGTCAACTCGCTGTCGGGAGGGCAACAGCAGCGGGTGGCCATTGCCAGAGCCATCGTGAACGAACCCGAAGTGCTGCTGCTTGACGAACCGCTGGCGGCTCTCGACCTGAAAATGCGCAAGGACATGCAAATGGAACTGAAAGAAATGCACAAGACATTGGGCATCACTTTCGTCTATGTCACGCACGACCAGGAAGAGGCGCTGACCTTGAGCGACACCATCGTCGTCATGTCGGAAGGAAAAATCCAGCAGACAGGCACTCCTACAGACATCTACAATGAGCCGGTCAATTCGTTTGTGGCCGACTTTATCGGCGAGAGCAATATCCTGAACGGCATAATGAAGAAAGACAGGCTTGTCAGCTTTTGCGGAAAAGACTTTGAATGCGTAGACGAAGGATTCGGCGAGAACGTGCCCGTCGATGTTGTCATACGCCCGGAAGACCTGTATATATTCCCGGCATCCGACAAGACCAAAGCCCAGCTGCGAGGCGTGGTGCAGTCGTGCATATTCAAGGGTGTGCATTATGAAATGGTTGTCCTGTGCGACGGATACGAGTTTACGGTTCAGGATTATCACGCTTTTGAGGCAGGTAAGGAAGTAGGACTGATTGTCAAGCCCTTCGACATCCATATCATGAAGAAAGAGCGCATCTGCAATGCCTTCGAAGGAAGAATGAAAGACGAAACCCACGTAGAGTTTCTGGGCTGCGAATTTGAATGCATGCACGCAGACATGAGCGACCGATCGAAGGACTGGGAACACGTGACCGTGAACGTTGACTTCGACAAGATTGAACTGCTGGACAATGCAGAAGACGGAATCCTGACCGGAGAAGTGAAGTTTATCTTATACAAGGGCAACCATTACCACCTCACCGTTCTGTCGGACTGGGACGAAAATGTATTCGTCGACACGAATGATGTCTGGGACGACGGCGACCGTGTGGGCATTTCAATCCGCCCGGAAGACATTCGCGTGACTTTCAAATAAAGCATAAAAGGCCATGACAAAAATCCATCTGTTTTTTGCTTCACGAAAAAGCTGGACACTACCCTACCTGATTTTTTCCGTAATCTTTGTCATCATTCCGCTGCTGCTGATTGTTGTCTATGCGTTTACAGACGAAGCCGGAAACCTTACATTGGGAAATTTCACCAAATTCTTCGCCCATCCCGAAGCGGTGAACACGTTTATCTACTCCATCGGAATAGCCATCCTCACCACGCTAGGGTGCATCATCCTCGGCTACCCTGCCGCATGGATATTGAGCCGGAGCAGTTCGAGCTACTCGAAAACACTGATCATGCTCTTCATCCTGCCGATGTGGGTGAACATTCTGATACGCACGCTGGCAACCGTGGCGCTTTTCGACTTTGCCCAGCTGCCGCTGGGGGAAGGAGCCTTGATTTTCGGCATGATCTACAATTTTATCCCTTTCATGATCTATCCCATCTATGATACGCTGCAGAAAATGGACAAAAGCTACATGGAAGCGGCAGAAGATTTAGGCGCCAATTCGGTACAGGTTTTCTGGAAAGTGGTGCTTCCATTATCCATGCCCGGAATTGTCAGCGGCATCATGATGGTATTCATGCCGACCATCTCAACTTTCGCCATCGCGGAACTGCTGACAATGAACAACATCAAGCTGTTCGGAACCACGATTCAGGAAAACATCAACAACAGCCTGTGGAACTATGGAGCAGCCTTATCCCTGATCATGCTTTTCCTTATTGCAGCCACTTCCGTGTTCAGCACGGAAGATAATGACAGTTCGAAGAAAGGAGGCGAACCATGGTAAAGAAGATTCTCATGCAGACTTATCTGTGGGTGCTGCTGACTCTGCTGTACGCTCCCATTCTGATAATTGTGGTGTTTTCTTTCACCGAAGCCAAGGTGCTGGGCAACTGGACCGGCTTTTCCCTCAACCTGTACAAGTCGCTGATGAACACCGGGGAGCATCATTCGCTGATGAACGCATTTCTCAACACAATCGCCATCGCACTGATCGCCGCAACGGTCTCCACCCTGCTCGGAAGCATTGCCGCCATCGGCATCTTCAACCTCCGCGCGCGAGGACGCAAGGCAATGGGATTCATCAATACGATACCCGTCCTGAACGGCGACATCATAACCGGCGTATCCCTCTTCCTGCTTTTCGTGTCGCTAGGGATAACCCAAGGATTCACAACCGTTGTCCTGGCGCACATCACCTTCTGCACTCCTTATGTCGTGCTGAGCGTAATGCCCCGCCTGAAGCAGATGAATCCCAACCTGTATGAGGCCGCACTCGATCTGGGAGCCACTCCGATGCAGGCCCTATGGAAGGTAATCGTTCCCGAAATACGTCCGGGGATGATCAGCGGATTCCTTCTGGCACTGACCATTTCGATCGATGATTTTGCCGTGACAGTGTTCACCATCGGCAACCAGGGCCTCGAAACCTTGTCGACCTACATTTATGCCGATGCACGCAAGGGAGGGCTTACTCCCGAACTGCGTCCGCTGTCTGCCATCATATTCGTGGTCATCCTGCTGCTGCTCATCATCATCAACCGGCGTGCAGACAAAGCTAAAAACAAGAACAACAATCCGATTTGAAAAGCCGAACGAAAACAAAATGAAAAAACTGTGTTTGATTCTGTCGGGACTGGTCCTGGCATGTATGGGACTGTCAAGCTGCTACAATGACACCGATGATTCCAGAGAACATATCCTGAAAATATATAACTGGGCAGACTACATCGGTGAAGGGGTTCTGGACGATTTCTGCAAGTACTACAAGGAACACACCGGAAAAGATATAAGAATCGTGTACCAGACATTTGACATCAACGAGATCATGCTCACCAAAATCGAACGAGGGCACGAAGATTTCGATGTCGTGTGCCCTTCCGAATACATCATCGAACGCATGCTCCGCAAGAAGCTGCTGCTGCCCATCGACACGCTTTTCCTGAACTCGCCCAACTACATGCACAATGTAGCCCCGTATATCCGCCAGCAAATCGACAGGCTGACCGTGCCGGGCGACAAGCCGGCGAGCCGTTATGCCGTATGCTACATGTGGGGAACCGCAGGACTGCTCTACAACAAGCAATACCTCAGGGAGGAAGATCTGAACTCGTGGGGCTGCCTGTGGGACAAGCGGTACGCAGGGAAGATTCTGATGAAAGACTCATACCGGGATTCATACGGCACCGCCATGCTGTATGCCTGCCGCAGGCAACTGGCAGAACACAAAGCAACCGTACCCGATCTGATGAATGACTATTCACCCGCTGCCATGGATACGGTAGAGAAATACCTCAAGCTGCTGAAGCCGAACGTGGCCGGATGGGAAGCCGATTTCGGAAAAGAAATGATGACGAAAGGCAAGGCCTGGATAAACATGACATGGAGCGGCGATGCGCAATGGGCCATCGAAGAAGCGGCAGAGGTAGGCGTGGAATTGGGCTATACAGTGCCCGAAGAAGGGAGCAACGTATGGTACGACGGATGGGTAATCCCCAAATACGCCAGAAACAGAGAGGCGGCAAGCTATTTCATCAATTTTCTGTGCAGGCCCGACATCGCCCTGCGCAACATGGAGGCTACCGGATACGTGAGTTCCATCGCCTCAAAGGACATCCTGGATGCCAGCATCGATGAAACGGCAGCATACGTAGATGCCAGCTACTTTTTCGGTCCGGAAGCCAGCCATGCAAGACTCCTCAACACGAAGTATCCGGACCTGTCGGTCATCGAACGCTGCGCCATGATCCGTGACTTTGGAGACAAGACCGTAAATGTATTGGAAATATGGTCGCGCGTAAAGGGTGACAACCTGAACGGCGGCATCGTTATCCTGATACTGGGCGTCGTAGGCGGACTGAGTGCCTTCCAGATCCGCCGCCGGTATATTCTTCACCAAAGGAAGAACATGCAGAACCGCAGACACCGGCGCCGCAAACGTGCCGCACACGCCTGACAAAATCCTGAAAAGGGCACAAAACCTTTATCTCCAGCCTGGAGATATGTATCTTTAGCCTAAAGATATGCATCTCTAAGCTGAAGATATGCATCTTCAGGCTGAAGACAGAGATTCGACCAAGAAAGCTGGGGTTATTATCGCAGCCTGACAAAATTTTCAGACAAAAAAATCAGGGCTGACTTCGTTTGTGAAGCCAGCCCTTTTCGGCTAGAAATGCTGCTGCCCGACAAATGCCCGTAACCTAAGCAAAGCGTATAATCCGGCACACAGCCATCTATTCTTATTCAGTTCCTCCGGCATGTCCAAAGACAATCCGCGAGGTCAGATTCGCAGAATCCTCAATTACTTGATGTTCGGGTTCAGCTTGTTCCATTCTGAAATTGCAGGAAGAACGCCCATAGCGATAACTTCATCACGCAATTCGCAGAGATGAGCATAGCTCTTGTCCAAAGCAGCCTGTTCTTCCGGAGTTCCGTTCAAAGCAGCGCAGTGGCAGCCGTCAGCAGAGATTGAAGTTTCCCAAGCCATCATGATGTGGTCGTACTTGTCGTTTGAGATGTAAGTGCCGGCCGGCCAGCGGAATGCTTTTCCGCCCATAGCTGCACCGATCATTTCGATAGATACGTAAGCCGGGCTCTGGAATGAAGAACGTCCGCGCAGAGCGATGATGTTAGCTCCGCCCTTAGTAACTTTCTGCTGGATTTCAGCCCATGTTTCTTTCGGCAGTGCGTCAGTGCCAATGATGTCAATCAGCGGCTTGCCGTTCACCTTAGCTGTAGAAGCGAATACAGCCATCTGTTCGCCGTGTCCGCCGTATGTGCGGCAGTTTTCAACAGCGTCCATAGATACGCCGAAATACTTGGCCAGTTCGCTGCGCAGACGAGTTGAGTCAAGAGCAGCCAAAGTTGTAACCTGAGAAGGTTTCAATCCTGAATACAGCAAAGTGATCAGTCCGGTGATGTCGGCCGGGTTGAAGATAACCACAATGTGCTTAACATCCGGGCAGTACTGCTTAACGTTCTTTCCGAATTCTTCAGCGATGGCTGCATTGCCTTTCAACAGATCTTCGCGAGTCATGCCGGCTTTACGGGCAGCGCCTCCTGAGTTTACGATATATTTAGCACCAGTCAGAGCTTCTTTGATGTCAGAAGTGAAGGTTACGTTTACACCTTCGAAACCGCAGTGATACAATTCTTCAGCCACGCCTTCCAACCCCGGAGCATACGGGTCGTACAAACAGATGTTAGGAGTAAGGCCCATCATGATAGCAGTCTGAGCCATGTTAGAACCGATCATACCGGCAGCACCAACGATGGTAAGCTTTTCGTTTGTAATAAATTCCATAATTCTTAATGTTTTAAGTTTATAGTATAAGTGTATGGTTTTCTTTTTTTACACCGCAAAGATAAAAAAGTTCTTCATTAAACGAGCATTCCACTCGGTGTAAAAATTGTTACAAAACATATCCGCAAGTCCAATTACGGAAAAATTTCACTATTTTTAGTCATAGCCTGCCCTTTTTGCAAAGAGCAGGTTACATTTTGAAACCTCATTTCCTGAACGGCGGCTTGACAACCATTGCCTTCAACTTCCGTCCGCGATTGTCCAGAAAGATCTCGGAAGACGGTTTTGAGTATTCTGTCTTCACGTATCCCAAACCTATTCCGATCTTCCTTATCGGGGACATTGTGCCCGAAGTCACATGACCGATTTCATTGCCGTCTGCATCCGTCAGCTTGTATCCGTGGCGCGGGATGCCGCGATCGATCATCTCAAAACCTACCAGCTTGCGCGAAACGCCTTCGGCCTTCTGCCGCTCAAGAATGGAACGGGCCGTGAAATTCTTGCCGTCAACAAACTTCGTAATCCATCCCAGTCCGGCCTCGATAGGCGAAGTCGTGTCGTCAATGTCGTTTCCATACAGGCAGAATCCCATTTCCATACGGAGCGTATCGCGCGCCCCCAGTCCGATCGGCTTGATTCCGAACTCTGCTCCGGCATCAAAAACAGCATTCCATATCTTTATGGCATCTTCCGGACGGAAATACAGTTCGAAGCCTCCCGCTCCAGTATATCCCGTGTTGGAGATGATCACTTCAGGCACTCCGGCCAGTTCGCCCACTCTAAATGTATAATAGGCAATTTCAGAAAGATCCAGCGATGTCAGTTTCTGAAGCGTCTGCAACGCCTTCGGTCCTTGCACCGCCAACTGTCCGATACGGTCGGAAGAGTTTTCAAGCACAGCCCCCGCACGGTTGTGCGCAACACACCAATTCCAGTCCTTGTCGATATTCGCTGCATTGACCACCATCATGTATTTGTCGCCGCCGTAATCATACACAACAAGGTCATCCACAATGCCCCCTTCTTCGTTCGGCAGACAAGAATACTGCACTTTTCCCGGAACAAGAGCCGCTGCATTGTTTGACGTCACGTCTTGCAGAAATTCAAGCGCATGGGGACCTTTCACCCAGAATTCGCCCATGTGCGACACGTCAAATACTCCCACACCGTTGCATACGGTCAGGTGTTCTTCAATAATGCCGGCAGGATACTCAATCGGCATATTATAGCCGGCAAATTCATGCATTTTAGCACCGAGAGCTATGTGAATCTCGGTAAACGGAGTCGTTTTCATATATCATAAAGTATTAAGGTCGTAAAAGAAAAACACGCAAAGAAACTGAAGCCTGCACAGAGGCGCAAAGACACAGAATCCTTCGAAAAAGCAGATGCCACACAAAAAGGCAAATCCATATTGACTGTTCTGAGCCCGGCGCTTCTGCGCTTTTGGCGGAAATCCATCAATACCTCTTGGCCGTCAGTTCAGCAATCTTCACCACCACTTTCATGGCTTTTTCAATAGACTGCACGGGAACAAACTCATAGCGTCCGTGGAAATTCAGTCCTCCGGCAAAGATATTCGGACACGGAAGCCCCTTGAACGAGAGCTGCGCACCGTCTGTTCCGCCGCGAATGGCCTTCACCTTCGGCTCCACTCCGGTTTCCTGCATGGCGGCAAAAGCCAGGTCAATAATATGCATCAAAGGCTCTACCTGCTGGCGCATGTTATAATACTGGTCTTTCAATTCGACGGAAACAGTGCCTTCACCGTATTTCTCGTTCAGTTTGCCTGCACATTCAAGCATCAGACACTTCCGCGCTTCAAACTTTTCACGGTCGTGGTCGCGGATAATATAGCTGACAGAAGTATGCTCAACCTCTCCCTCCATTCCTACCAGATGGAAAAATCCTTCATATCCCTCTGTTTTTGCAGGAGTTTCACCAAACGGAAGCATCGACACAAATTCATTGGCAACAAGCAAAGAATTGATCATTTTATTCTTTGCATAGCCCGGATGCACATTCAGTCCCTTCACGCTGACCGTTGCAGAAGCTGCGTTAAAGTTTTCAAACTCGAGTTCGCCCACTTCTCCTCCGTCCATCGTGTAAGCCCACTTGGCACCGAACTTCTCAACATCAAACTTATGCGCTCCCAGTCCGATCTCTTCGTCCGGGTTAAATCCTATGCGGATATCTCCGTGTTCTATTTCCGGATGTTCCAATAAATAGGACACCGCTCCTACAATCTCTGCAATGCCGGCCTTGTCATCAGCTCCCAGCAATGTATGGCCGTCGGTCACTATCAGGTCTTCGCCCACATGGTCAAGCAGTTCCGGAAAACTTTTCGGAGAAAGCACGATGTGGTCATCGGCCGAAAGCACGATATCTGTTCCGTCATACTTTTCTACTATCCTCGGCTTCACGTTCTCGCCGCTCATGTCCGGACTTGTATCCATATGGGCGATAAATCCGATCACAGGAATCGGACGGGAAACATTTGAAGGCAAAGTCGCGAACAAATATCCGTTTTCATCCAAAGATATATCCTTCAATCCCAGTTCCTCGAGTTCTGTCTTCAAGTATCTTGCAAACACCATCTGCTTTTCAGTGCTCGGAGTCACGCCGGCAGATTCATCCGACTGCGTATCGAATGAAACATACTTCAAAAATCGTTCTATAATTGTCATAAAATCACTCTTTAAATCAATGGTAAAAATAATCAATAACCCTCGAATGACCAAAAAGATTGCTCTTTTTTCGATTCTTTATAATAATAAAGCCCGAAAACAGTTGCCACTAAACAAACGTTATATGAATAAAGTTTTGTATTTTTGCCAAGGTTAAGAAAACCGCTTTTCCAATCAAACGAACCGATCCGAATGAGAAAAGAAATACTTTTGTGCATAACAATCCTGCAACTCGTCGTTTTCCGCGTTACTGCCCAAGAGCCTACAGCCGCAAAAGAGAACTTGACGGAACAGACAACTGCATACAACGACAGCATCCGGCATGCACGAAAACAGGCAGCCAAAGAACTGCGCAGACAAAAAATCGCAAACAGGAATTTCCACTATAACATTTTGGGAGGACCGAGCTACACGCCCGACTTCGGTGTTCTGGTGGGCGGAAGCGCGCTGATGACATTCCGCATCAATCCGAAAGACACTGCCATGCGCCGTTCTGTCGTACCGGCAGCACTGGCATTCATGTTCAACGGAGGGCTGAATGTATTTGTCAAGCCCCAGCTGTTCTTCAAGAACGACAAATTCCGCATTTTCGGACAGTTCTCTTACAAAAACACGCAAGAAAACTTTTACGGAGTCGGCTATGACACGAACAAGAATTACGTAAGAAGCGACACAACCAGCCAGTACAGGTACAGCGGAATACAGATAAACCCTTGGTTTCTGTTCAGAATCGGAGAGAGCAACTTCTTTGCCGGTCCTCAAGTAGACATCACCTATGACCACATCACCGATCCTGCCAAACACATGATTGACCAGCCCGACTACGTCAGAGCGGGAGGCACAGATGAAGGATACAAGAATTTCAGTTCAGGCGTCGGCTTTCTCGCCACGTACGACACGCGCGACGTGCCAGCCAACCCATACAAAGGAATCTACCTGAACGTATCAGGGCTTTTGTATGAAAAGTTCCTCGGAAGCAACACCAACTTCTACCGCATAGAGCTGGACTACCGCCAATACCTCAATGTAGGGAAACGGAGGGTGCTGGCATGGACCGTGCAAAGCAAGCATACTTTCGGTAAAGACAAAGACATCCCCCTCAACAAATATGTGCTTACGGGAACTCCTTTCGACTTGCGCGGATATTACCAGGGACAATACCGCGACAAGTCATCCCATCTGGCCATCGTGGAATACCGGCACATGTTCAATACCGACAAAAGCAACTGGATAAAGAAAGTGCTAAACCGCCTCGGATTCGTGGCGTGGGGAGGATGCGGATTCATGGGTCCCAATCCGGGCAAGGTTGAAGGAGTGCTTCCCAATGCCGGCCTCGGACTGCGCATAGAGGTGCAGCCGCGGATGAACGTGCGCCTCGATCTGGGAAGGGACTTCACAAACAGACAGAACTTGTTCTACTTCAACATGACAGAAGCATTCTGAAGCCCCCCCCTCAAGCCTGCAAGTCTGGCACACGCCAGGAAAAATCCTGAACAAAACGGCACGGAGAAACCGGTTTTCACAAAAGTGGAATCCGTATTTTCTCCGTGCCGCCGCTTCTTTATATTCGCATTGCCCTTATCGCAACACACTTTTCCGGAAGAAGCCCGCGCTGCTGTCAGAAGCAGCTTGACCCGTCAAAACAATGGGTGCAGACCTTGCATTTCGGCAGTCCGATCGCTTCAATCAGAGTTTCCAGCGTATTGAACCGCAGGGAAGTCAAGCCGAAACGGGCACGTATACGCTCAACCAGCGCATTATATTCCGGAGAATCCGTCGTAGCATATTTGTCCAGTTTCGCATTCTCGTCCCCTTCAATCTCTTTGATGATGCGGCGGGTTATCAGTTCCATGTCGCTCTTCGACGAAGTGAAGCCGATAAAAGGACAGCCGTAAATCAGGGGCGGACACGCAATGCGCATGTGCACTTCCTTTGCTCCATACTCATATAGAATCTTCACATTGTCGCGCAACTGGGTGCCCCGCACAATCGAATCGTCGCAAAACAGCATCCGCTTGCCTTGAAGCATCGAGCGGTTCGGTATCAGTTTCATCTTTGCCACCAGCGAGCGCATGCTCTGATTGCTCGGCGTAAAGCTGCGCGGCCAGGTTGGCGTATATTTGGCAATCGCGCGATGGTAAGGCACGCCTTTTCCTTCGGCATATCCCAAAGCCATGCCAACGCCCGAATCCGGGATTCCGCACACACAGTCTACTTCCGACGTGTCGGTCTTTCCCATCTTGTAGCCGCTGGTAAAGCGCACTTCCTCTACATTCCGGCCCTCATAGCACGATACGGGGAATCCATAATACACCCACAGGAACGAACAAACCTGCATCTGCTCGTTCGGCTTGCGCATCTGCTCCAGCCCGTCGGCACGCATGCGGATAATTTCTCCAGGCCCTACATACCGGTCTATCTCATAATCCAGGTTAGGGAAACTGCTCGACTCGCTTGTAGCAGCGTATGCGCCTTCTTTCTTTCCGATTACAATAGGCGTGCGTCCCCATTTGTCGCGGGCCACGATAATTCCGTCTTCGGTGAGGATCAGCATCGAGCAAGATCCCTTTATCTTCTTGAACGCATTTTCAATGCCGTCAACAAAATCCTTGCCTTGCACAATCAGCAGAGCCACAAGCTCAGTCTGGTTTGTCTTGCTCATGCTCATTTCAGAAAAGTGCATGTTGTTCTGAAGCATCTCAGCCACCAGCTCCTCCATGTTGTTTATCTTCGCCACAGTTACGATGGCAAATTTTCCCAGATGAGAATTGATCATAATTGGCTGCGGATCAGTGTCGCTGATTATCCCTATCCCCGCCTTGCCGCGGAATCCCGGAAGCTCGCCTTCAAACTTCGTGCGGAAATATGAACTTTCCAGGTTATGGATCGAACGCATGAACCCTTCGCCTTCAGCATAAGTTGCCATACCGGCCCGCTTGGTTCCCAAATGTGAATTATAGTCCGTACCGTAAAACAAGTCGGTAACGCATTCAGCCTTAGAGACTGTACCGAAAAAACCACCCATTCTTTTATTCTTAAAAAATTAATTTGTTGTTTGATTCGGCTGCAAAATTACGGAAAAAACGGGAAAAACGAACGAAGACACACGACAAACTAAAAAAAGGAAACAACTATTTAAACAATCCGGCCCCCGCAATTGTTATTAATGAAAATAACAGAGAGAATCTGCATATTCTCAAACTTGACTAAACTTCATTATGTACACAAGCCACCGCAACAACACCGGTGGCTTTTTTATTTTCTCCCCGGGCGAGGGACAACGCACAAAAGAGGCGGATCATGACAACCCGCCTCTTTCGAGCCTCTTGTCGGATTCGAACCAACGACCCCGAGATTACAAATCACGTGCTCTGGCCAACTGAGCTAAAGAGGCAAAAACCATATGTCTGTTAACTTGAGCCTCTTGTCGGATTCGAACCAACGACCCCGAGATTACAAATCACGTGCTCTGGCCAACTGAGCTAAAGAGGCGGGTGGGTAAGCTTGCCATATCGCGCCGCTACAACCAACTACCTTTGCTGCGATCAAGCCCTGGAGGATTCGAAGGGAGCTGGCCGTATGGGACTTACCCGTGTTTAGCAGTCAGAATCAGGCATACGCCCTATCCGGTTGCGGGTGCAAAGGTAGACATATTTTTTGAACATGCAATACATTTCATGAAAAAAAGCGAAGAAAAGCACAAAAACGGCCCGGAACATTCTTTATCTCCAGGCTGAGGATATGTATCTTTAGGCTGAAGACGTGCATCTCCAGCCTGGAGATATGCATCTCTAGGCTGGAGATGGAGATCGGGCCTTTGCAAATTCAGGTTTCCGATGCCTCCAACCTTGCCGGAAACGCCGTTTTTTTTACGAAAGAGAGCGATTTTTCATGTTTTTATATAGCAAGGAAAACTGAAAAACCGTACTTTTGTAGGCGTTATTTAATAATAAGTACATGACCACCGAACGACCGATAACATTACAAGAATACGCAATGCGTTTCGGCACCTATATGGGGCTTTTCTGGATTTTCAAGTTCATATTCTTGCCTGCGGGCTTCTCAGTCCCCATACTCCAGCTGCTGTTCTTCGTGATGACATGCTTCGTCCCCTTTCTGGGACTGATTTATACACGACGCTACAGAGAAGTCTATTGCGAAGGCTACCTGCCTTTCGGAAGAGCATTCCTGTTTTCCGTGTCAATGTATCTTTTCGCCTCCCTGCTCACCGCAGCGGCCCATTACATCTATTTCCGCTACATCGACGGGGGATACCTCATCACAGAATATACCGCGCAGCTGAATGCGCTGAAGGAAACGGCATCCGAAGAACTGAAAGCGACAATCGAACAGGTAGACGGCGCGCTGACCGTCATTTCATCGCTTTCTCCGCTGGAGATGACTTTCCAGCTTCTCTCCCAAAACTTCTTCTGCGGACTGTTCCTGTCGCTCCCGACAGCGCTGTTTGCCATGAGATATAAAAGAAAACAGAAATAGTAAGATTATGGACATATCAATCATTGTACCCCTATATAACGAGGAAGAATCCCTGCCGGAACTGTACGCATGGATTGAAAGAGTAATGAAAGCCAACAACTTCACGTATGAAGTGATCTTTGTCAACGACGGAAGCACCGATGGTTCATGGCGCATAATAGAAGACTTGAGCCGCCAGCATGGAAATGTCAAAGGCATAAAGTTCCGCCGGAACTATGGAAAGTCGCCCGCCCTGTTCTGCGGATTCGAAAGGGCTGAGGGAGATGTGGTCATCACCATGGACGCTGACCTGCAAGACAGTCCGGACGAAATTCCGGAACTTTACCGCATGATAACCAAAGACGGATACGACCTGGTTTCCGGATGGAAGCAGAAACGCTATGACCCGCTGTCGAAGACAATCCCGACCAAGCTGTTCAACGCCACGGCCAGAGCCGTATCGGGAATCCATAATCTTCATGACTTCAACTGCGGACTGAAGGCATACAGAAAAGAGGTGGTAAAAAACATAGAAGTATACGGAGAAATGCACCGCTACATTCCCTACCTGGCAAAAAACGCCGGCTTTACCCGCATCGGCGAAAAGGTGGTACACCATCAGGCACGCAAGTACGGAAAGACGAAGTTCGGGCTGAACCGCTTCGTAAACGGATACCTCGACTTGATCACCCTGTGGTTTCTGTCTACATTCGGCGTAAAGCCGATGCACATCTTCGGCTTTCTGGGATCCATCATGTTCGTGCTCGGATTTATAGCCGTCATCGTAGTAGGGGCGAACAAACTGTATGACATGTATCATGGAAATCCCTATACGCTGGTGACGGAAAACCCCTATTTCTATCTGGCGCTGACAACCATGATCATGGGAACCCAGCTCTTTCTGGCGGGATTCATCGGCGAGCTCGTGGCGCGCAACTCTCAAGAAAGAAACAACTACCAAATAGAGAAAGAAATCTAACGGCATGAAGAAACTATCAGTCATACTCTGTGTCATGATTCTGTCGGCCTTCTTCTTCCCGGCATGCGAAGTGGAAAACTGTCCGCCCAACGCACTGGCATTCGCACACTTCTCTTTTGTCGACCAGTACGGGAGGTCTGTATCATACACGGACACGCTTACCGTGATCGGACAGATTGATTCGGGCGACTCCACCATCAACGACACGCTCATCAACCGCGAAACGGAAGTGAGCGAACTGAGCGTTCCGCTCAGCTACGGAACGCAGACGCGCTTCATCCTTTCCTACAACAGACGCTCGAGGGACGTGATCACAATCAACCACCGGAACATTCCCTACTTCATGAATCTCGACTGCGGAACCATGATGTTCTACGAAGTGACAAGCGCCGAATCGACATCACGCATGCTCGACTCACTCGTCATTACCAACCCGAATATAGACAACAATGAAAAAGAAAACTTCAAAATATACTTTACGGTTACTGATACTGGCGAGTAGCTGGCTGCTTTGTCTGGCTTCGGGATGGAGCCAACAAGTGCACAAGGCTGTCCCTGCACAGAAAAAGGCGGAAGAAAAAAAAGCGGCGGAAGAGCATGTTCCTCTCTATCAGGGACTGTCGCTTGAATGGGAAATCGCCGGACTGGGAAGCTACCTGCTGGGAAGCGACATTCTCAATTCGGAAATCGCGCTGCGGGCTAACCTGAAAAATCGCTTCCTGCCTGTAGTGGAAATCGGATACGGAAAGGCGGACGCCATCAACGACGGAAACGATCTGCACTACAAGACTTCCGCGCCCTATTTCCGCATTGGAGCCGACTACAACATATTCCATAAGAAAACGCATTTGCCCGGATACATCTATGCCGGACTCCGCTACGGCATGAGCTCTTTCACATACGACGTAAGCGGACCGGACATGACGGACCCCAATTATGGCGAAGTAAACGTGGTTCCGTATGCTTACAGCGGACTGAAAAGCAACGCAAGCTGGGTTGAAGGCGTATTCGGACTGAAAGTGAAAATCTACAAAGGCTTCTGCATGGGATGGAGCGTAAGATACAAGATGCGGCTGAGCATAAAAGGACACGAAAACTCCATACCATGGTATGTGCCCGGCTTCGGGAAAAACGCAGGAAGCAGCTTC
This sequence comes from Bacteroides gallinaceum, assembly GCF_030373775.1. Lineage (NCBI taxonomy): Bacteria > Pseudomonadati > Bacteroidota > Bacteroidia > Bacteroidales > Bacteroidaceae > Bacteroides > Bacteroides gallinaceum. Next base: position 29,705 of record NZ_JAUDEN010000032.1, read on the forward strand.
AATCTGATGTATAACTTGATATATAACTTACCTTTTTAAACAGATATGGGTTTACTGGCTATTATCCTCCTGGCGGTCAGTCTGGCTATCGACTGCTTTACGGTATCGGTCACCAGCGGGATTATTCTCCAGCGCGTCCGCTGGAATATTTTTTTGAAAATGGGATTCTTCTTCGGACTGTTTCAGGCCATCATGCCGTTCCTTGGCTGGCTGGGTGCCAGCCGGTTCAGCCACCTCATCGAAGACTACGACCATTGGATAGCTTTCGGTCTTCTGTGCTTCCTGGGAATCCGCATGATCCGCGAACATTTCAAGAAGGAGGAAGAACGGAGCTTCAACCCGACCAGACTGAAAGTCATTCTGGCTCTGGCGGTGGCTACAAGCATCGACGCCTTGGCCGTAGGAATTTCGTTTGCCTTCACCGGCTACAATTCGCTCGGCTCTTTGACGCTTCCGCTCGCAGCAATAGGTGCCGCATCTTTCTTGCTTTCCATCATCGGATGCCTCATCGGCGTATTCTGCGGCCGACGCTTCCACTGCCGGGTGGAGATATTCGGCGGAATCGTGCTTATCGGAATCGGAACAAAAATATTGGTCGAACATCTTTTCATACAATAATCGCTCATGAATCAAAGAAATCTTAAATGGCAGCTGCCGTTTCTCGCAATACTGATAATTGGAACAGTACTCATACTCAGAAAACAGGCTCCGTATCAGACGGATGAAGGATTCGTCTTCGGAACGGTGTATAAAATCACCTACCAGTCGAAAGAGAATCTGAAGCCCGAAATCGAAGCCGAACTGAAGAAGGTAGACAACTCGCTTTCTCCGTTCAACAAGCAGTCGGTCATCACACACATCAACAACAACACCGACCTTCGGGCCGACTCGATGCTTGCCTATATATATAAGATGGCAAAGGGGATATCGGAAGAAACGCAGGGAGCGTACGATATCACCGTAGCTCCTTTGGTCAACGCCTGGGGATTCGGATTCAAGACACAGGCTTTTCCCGACTCTGCAAAGATAGACAGCATCCGCGAAATTGTGGGCTACAAGAAAATACGTCTGAATGATAACGGAACATTCGAAAAGACAGATCCCCGCATCATGCTCGATTGCAGTTCGATAGCCAAAGGATACGGAGTAGACTGCGTGGCCCGCCTGCTGGCAAGCAAAGGGATAAGAAACTTCATGGTGGAAATAGGCGGAGAGGTAGTGACCAAAGGAGAAAATCCGAAGATGGAAAAGTGGAAAATCGGCATCAACCGTCCGGTGGATGATTCGCTGGCCGTAAACCAGGAATTGCAGACCATACTTGAAATCACCGATGCAGGCATGGCAACTTCGGGCAACTACCGGAACTTCTACTACAAGGACGGCAAGAAATACGCTCATACCATTGACCCTCGCACGGGCTACCCTGTTCAGCACAACATTCTTTCATCCACGGTCATCGCCGACAATTGCGCCAAAGCGGATGCATACGCCACCGCCTTCATGGTGCTCGGTCTGGACTCGGCCAAAGTCATCTGCAACGCGCATCCGGAACTTGATGCATATTTCATCTATACGGATGATGAAGGGAAATTGCAGACTTACTCTACCGAGGGGATGAAGCGGTATATACGCAAGTGAACGGCAAGAAAGCAAAAACAGGCGGCACAACCTTTGCGGAGTGAAGATAAAAACGTATCTTCGCTTTATAACGTCATAAAGGCCAAACCTATGGATGCAGCAAAACTGTAAGCTTCACCCCTTATGCCAAAGATAAGGCCGGCTCAGACAGAAGAAGGAACGGTATTCTTTGACTATGAACATTTATTTAGTCGTCCCTTAAAAATATTTTTATTTACTGTTATTCAGTTATTTAATCAATAAAAGTATTTGATAATG
>NZ_JAUDEN010000033.1:0-27489 GCF_030373775.1 Bacteroides gallinaceum
TCCTACAATGTCTGTTTTTATTTTTGCTCCAAATAGAAATAGATATGCTTCGATTATTCTTTACTTTGGGTGTTATCTTTTGCTGCTTTGCCGGGTATGGGAAAACAGCACGGAACCTGTCTTATTATATAGAGTTTGCAAAGACTAGCAGTCCGCTTCTCCACGATTACAAGGGGCGCATCGAAATACAGCAAATGGAGGAACAGCGTTTAAAGGCTGTTTACATTCGCTCTAAATTGGAATTGAATGGAGAATTCCTTTTTGTTCCGATTATTTCAAAGGACGGAGGAAAAACGTCTTTTCTTTGGAATGCGCAAAACGGAACAGACTATTACGGATATGATTTAGGTGAAAGCAGCGGTCATTTGTATGCAGGCTTTACATGGACACAGCCTTTGCTGGGAGGCGGTTTGTATGAGGCTTCCAGAAAGCAGACAGAGATACAGGCCGCTATCCAGTCAAATAATATGCGCCTGGAAAAGCATCAGTTGGAGCGTACTGTCACAGAACAATATCTTCTTTGTTTGTTGGACAAAAGTCTGGTTGGATTAGCCGACAGTGTGCGCAGAGTTTTGCAGCAACAAGAACTTATTGTCCAAGAACTGGTGCAAGATGGAATATTGCGGCAGTCCGACCTGCATCTGCTTGCTATAGAGAAAGCTGCGAATTACGATCTGAAAACGGCCTCATGGCAATCTTATTGTACGCATCTGTCAGATTTAAACATACTCTGTGGAATAACAGACACTGCAAAAGTTGAATTGGATGCAGTTTGTCTGTTTCCTGAAATAAAAAATAATCCTATTTCTTTATTTTTAGAACAATACAGGTTGGACAGTCTGAATGTGGCTGCGAATCTGCGTGTCTTTAAGTTGCAGTATAAGCCGAGGCTTAACTTATTTGTCAATGGGGGACTGCAGGTGAGCAATTATACCCATGTATACCGTCATCTGGGCTGGAATGCCGGCCTGACTTTCTCGTGGACAATTTTTGACGGGCGGCAGAAACGCTGGCAAGAGCAGCAGATGCAGGTGCAAATGCGAACTATTTCTGCATATAAGGCACATGAACGGTTTCAAAATGAAGAACACAAGAAAAAATGCCTGTCGGAAATGCAGCTGTATGGCGAAAGGTTGAACGCTCTGTGCGGGCAATTGTCTGAATACGATACAGTACTGGTCAATTATCTGAAAGAAATACGAGCCGGGCAACGTTCTGTTGTGGACTATATCACCGTGCTGAGAAATAAAATTCAGGCGGAGCGCGACTATGTGACGTTGCAGACAAACCGTCAGCTGCTGATTGCTGCGTATAATTATTGGAACTGGTAAAAAACATGCGATATGAAAATAAAGAATTTAGTTCTTCTGATTGCTTTCTGCCTTGTTTCTTGCAATAATCAAACCGAAAAGGACGATCCTGTTTCCATGCCTGCCGTTGCTGTCACTTTGACTCATGTCGTTTATGGAAATATTTCCAGCGACATCGTTTTGTCGGCTACGACTGCCTATTTGAGTAAATCAGTTGTTGCCGCTCCGATTGCCGGATACATAATAAAAACGTATGTGCAGGCGGGAGACAAAGTAAAAAGCGGAGAACCTTTGTATGAACTGGAAAGCAAGGAGCAGCACACCCTTTCATCTGCAGGTATGCCGCCGATAACCGTCTGTGCCGGACAAGACGGTATCTTACTTGATGTGTTTCGGCAGAAAGGGGATTATGTGCCAGAAGGCACGGAATTGTGTACGCTGGCAGACTCGGGAAGCCTTGTTTTCTTGTTGAACGTGCCTTATGAGTTTTCTGGGTTTGTTGCTCCCGGAGCTGTTTGTACCCTGGAACTTTCTGATGAGACTCATTTGCGGGCGACGGTTGGCGGTCCGCTGGCCTCAATGGACACTTTTTCACAGACGCAACCGGTTGTAGCGCATGCGGATGTATCGTTTCTGCCCGAAGGCATGCATGCAAAGGCTGTGATACGTACCGATGAGAAAGGCTTGCACATGCTGTTGCCCAAAGGTGCCGTACAGAGTGATGAAAGTCTTTCCTCTCATTGGGTTATGAAACTTCTGAGTGACAGTATGGCTGTTCGGGTTCCTGTGAAAACAGGGGACAGCCGTAACGGCAGTATAGAGGTTGAGGGACCGTTGAGCCCGGATGACCGCATTGTGCTGACCGGAGGCTATGCGTTGCCGGACAGCAGCAAAATCATTGTCAGCCATGAATAAGAAAGGACTTCACCAGCTTTATGCCAAGCCCATCCTTTTTGTAGGATTGCTGCTTCTGTTAGCGGGCGTTTACAGTTACATGCAGATGCAGACCAGCTTGTTTCCGGAAGTGCTGTTTCCGCGTATCACGGTCATAGCCGATGCCGGGCAGCAGCCGGTCGACCGCATGATGATCACTGTTACCAAGCCGTTGGAGAGTGCTGTCAAGAAGGTGCCGGGCACAACGGTAGTGAAAAGCAGCACTTCGCGCGGCAGTTGCGTCATTGATGTGTATTTTCAATGGGGGCTGGACATTTACGCGCTGAAAACGCAACTGGAGAGCAGGATCAACGAGATAAAAAGTTTTCTTCCCGCAGGCACGGTCATTTCTACGGAGGCAATGAACCAGTCGCTCTTTCCCGTTTATGGCTTTACGCTTGAAAGCAGGACACATAGTCGGATTGCTCTCCGTGATGTAGGGAATCTGGTTGTCCGGCCGATGTTTTCACAGGTAGACGGCATCAGCAATGTAGTAGTCCGCGGCGGCAAGGCGAAAGAGTTTGTAGTGAAGCCGGATGCTGTGAAGATGTCTGCATTGGGCATTACTCCATCATTGATAAAGGCGGCCTTTGAGCAAACCAATTTTGTGCTGGGAAACGGCAATGTCGCTGATTACGGCCGGCTCTATCTTTCGTTGACCGATACGCGCATCCATGATCTGGAAGATCTGAAAAATACCGTTATCCGTAATGACGGCAAGCGCGTCATTCGTCTCTGTGACTTTGCTGATGTAGAAATACAGGAGCAGCAGGAATTCTTGAAGATCAATGCAGATGGAAATGACGCCGTATTGATTGATCTGGTGAAGCAGCCTGGGGTAAACCTGCTGACATTTGCCCGAAGTGTGGAGCTAAAGGCCGAAGAGATACGCGGCCAGCTTCCTGAAGGTTATGAACTGAAGCCTTACTATAACCAGAGTGCTTTTGTGGGCGACAGTATCCAGGGCGTGTTGCGGACGATTTATGAAGGACTTTTTCTTGCCCTTGTGGTGATGGTGCTGTTCTTGCGTTCGTGGCGGTCGAGTTTGGCGGTGATGCTTACCATTCCCGTAACGGTAGCCTTCAGTATTCTGCTGTGCTATCTGGCAGGCATTGGCATCAACGTGATGTCGCTTGGCGCGATGGCAGCATCTGTGGGACTGATAATCGACGATGCCATCGTTATCATCGAGCAGATATACCGTGAGCACGAAGAACATCCCGGCAGCGACCGCTTCGCCGTTGTACGCCATGCCATCCGCGATCTTTTTCCGGCGATGGTGGCATCGTCGCTGGCAACGATCGTCATTCACTTCCCTTTCCGTCTGATGAGCGGACTGGCCGGCAGTTTTTTCAAGGAACTGTCTGATACGATGCAGCTCACGATGGTGGCATCTTTCCTTGTGACATGGCTGCTGTTGCCTGTGCTCTACCTGCTTGTTGGATACCGGGAGAAATTGCGCCCGCGGGTGCTGGATGCCAAAGAGCTGGAAGAATCTTCCATACGCAAGGTGCATTTCCTTACCTGTTTATACAGGAAACCGGCCGTTGCCTTCTGTTTTGTGCTCTTGCTGATTGGCGGCGGCTGGTATGCTTCCACACAATTGCCTTCGGGCTTTCTTCCCGATCTGGATGAGGGGACCATCGTGCTCGATTATCACTCTCCGTCTGGTACGGACATTGAGGAAACCGACAGGTTGTGCCGTCAGATGGAGCGCATTATATTGGCCCATCCCGATGTGGAAACCTATTCGCGTCGTACTGCCCTTGGCATGTCATTCAAGACACGTCCCACAAATTTTGGCGATTACCTTATCCAGTTGAAGAAAGACCGCAGGAAATCCACGCCTGAAGTTATCAGCGACTTGCGCCGCAGTCTTTCTCAGGCCGTTCCGGCAATGACTATCGACTTCGGCCAGCGTATCGCTGATCTCTTGGGAGATCTGATGAGTACGCCGAAGCCTGTTGAAGTGAAGCTGTTCGGCGACGATTATGCTATGCTGCAACGTTTGGCAGCCCAGGCAGAAGAAGTCATGCAGTCGGTTCCCGGTGTGGTAGACATAGATGACGGCCTGGTGCCTGCCGGCGCTTCGCTGGTATTCATCCCTGACGAGGAACGGCTTTCGCAATTCGGCATATCCTTGACAGATTTCCAGGAGCAGCTTGCGATTTATACGGGCGGCATTCCCTTGTGCCAGACGGAAGGGATGATAGAGCCGAATCCTGCGCAGGCATCTTTGACGGGCGGACTGCAAATCGGCTCTGTGCAGGACGGCGAGCAGATGCGCCGCATCCTTTTGCGCTTTACCGATTTTGCCGACAATTCGCCCGAACTTTTGCAAAGGCAGCTCATTTTTTTGCCCGATGGCTCCACACGTCCGCTGTCGTTCTTCTGCGATGTGCAGGTTGTTCCCGGCGAAATAGAGCAACGGCGTGAGGACCTGAAAAGCAACGTCACTTTGACGGCCCGGCTGGAGAACCGTGATTTGGGAAGCGCCGTTGATGAGGTCAGGCTGGCTCTTGGGAAACGACTGAAACTGCCGCCCGGCTACAGCATTGCTTTCGGCGGAGCATATGCCGAGCAGCAAAAGTCGTTTCATGAACTGGCGATGATTCTGAGTCTGGCCACTCTGCTTGTTTTTGCGGTGCTCATGTTTCTGCTGCGCGAATGGCGGTTGTCGCTGGCTGTGCTGACGGTATCATTGACGGGTATCTGCGGTTGCCTGCTGGCCCTGTGGATTACCGGCGTGCCACTGAATGTCAGCAGCTATACGGGCATCATCATGATTGTGGGCATCTTGGCGGAGAATGCCATATTCACGGTATGGCAATACAGGATGAACCGGCGGAGAGGAGGTACGGTGGAAGAATCTGTTGATTACGCTATCGCTCTGCGCATACGTCCCAAACTGATGACTGCTATCGGAGCTGTCCTTGCCTTGATGCCGCTTGCTCTGGGATGGGGAATGGGAGCACAGATGCAGCAGCCCCTGGCTGTGGCGGTGATTGGCGGATTTGTGGCAGGGCTGCCTTTGCTGCTGATGGTGCTGCCGGCACTGATGCGGAAAATTCATAGGTGAAATGCCCTTCTTCAAAATTCCTACAAAATTTCGCGTTATTTTTGCCGGATATAATATTTTTGTAGATAAAAATGTCCTTTAGCCGGCTGAAGGGGAAACGGCTTTCTCTGACAAAGGCCCTTCCGTCGTCGTTGAAATGCCTGTCTTTAACTTAGAGATATGTATCTTTAAGCTGGAGATATAGATCTCCAGGCTGGAGATGCATATCTTTAGGCTAGAGATAAAGATTTCGACGAATGGCATCCGGTTTTTGTCGGCTTTCCGCCGTGTTTCAGGCTGCGGACTTTTTATTGGCTAAACTGCATACATGCATGAAAAAATAAAGTCCCTGAACCTGGGACTGGCACATCTTTGAGATAGATATAAATATTATGTGGAAATACTATGCACTGCTGTCTGCCTTCTTTGCCGCGCTGACTGCTGTCTTTGCCAAAGTGGGCGTAAGGGAAATCAATTCAGATCTGGCCACTGCTGTCCGCACTACGGTCGTTTTGCTGCTGACATGGGGCATCGTGCTGTTCGGTTCGCATGCAGGAGAGATAAAGGATATACCGCGCCATGCGTGGCTGTTCCTGATATTGAGCGGAGCGGCGACGGGCTTGTCGTGGCTGTTCTACTTCAAGGCATTGCAGACGGGCGACGTTTCGCGCGTGGCACCGATAGACAAACTGAGTGTCGTGATAACCATCTGCCTTTCGTTTCTGTTTCTGAGAGAGCCTGTCAGCCTGCGGGTTGTGGCAGGTGCACTGCTGATTACGGGCGGAAGCATTTTAATGTTAGTCAAATGAAACTGCTGATAATAGAAGACGAACTGGAACTCTCGGCCAGTATTGTGGCTTACCTCAGTTCCGAAAATTATGTGTGTGAACAGGCGTTTACGTATGACGATGCGCTGGAAAAGGTGAATCTTTATGATTACGACTGTGTGCTGCTTGACCTGATGCTGCCCGGCGGAAACGGACTGGACATTTTGCAGGAGATCAGGAAGAACCGGAATTCCGTTGGGGTTATTATCGTGTCCACCAAAGACTCGCTGGACGACAAGGTGAAAGGGCTGGAGATCGGCGCGGACGACTATCTGGCCAAGCCTTTCCACTTGCCCGAGCTCTCGATGCGCATCTATGCCATTATCCGCCGCAGGGAATTTGCGGCAAGCAATCTGTTGCGCAGCAACGGCATTGAAATCAATCTGCCTGCCAAGTATGTATGTGTCGGAGGACGGCCCGTTGTACTGACGCGGATGGAATATGAACTGCTGTTGTTTTTCATAGGCAACCGGAACAAGGTGGTGTCGAAGGCTTCTATGGCTGAACATCTCAGCGGCGACATGGCGGATATGCTGGACAATCACGATTTCGTTTATACGCACATCAAGAATTTGAAAGCGAAATTGGCGGAAGCGGGGGTGCGTGACTGCATCAAAAATGTGTATGGGACCGGATATAAGTGGCTGGAGAGATGAAGAAGTGGAGCCTTTCGCGGAAGATGCTGACGCAGTTTGTCGTCTGCATGGCGGTGTTGCTGCTGCTTGCCACACCGTTGTTTTATTTTCTGACGAAGCATTATTATGCCGAAGATATGATAGACATTGTCGATGCTGTGGGCCAGGGCAAGCCTATTCCTCCTCTTGATCTGGAGCAGGATATCATGCAGGGCGTGATGATACAGTTCGGCGTGATAGTGTTTGTGCTGGCAGTTTCGACTGTGCTGACCGTGCGGTTTATTTCCCGGCGGCTGTGGAAACCGTTTGACGAAACCTTGCGGCGGATCGAAAGTTTCCGTCTGGAAGACGGTGTCCTGCCGGTGCTGGCTGACAGCGATGTCGCTGAATTCATCCGTCTTAACCATGCCTTGCAGACTCTGATGCAGAACAGTCTGGCCAGCTACCGCACGCAAAAAGAGTTCACAGAGAATGCTTCGCATGAGTTGCAGACTCCGCTTGCAGTTTTTCAGAGCAAGCTTGACCTCCTGCTCCAGCAGCCCGGACTTACCCGGCAGCAGGCCGAACTGATGCAGGGCTTGTATGAAACGTCCAATCGTCTTGCCCGTCTGAACCGTAACCTGCTTCTGCTGGCCAAGATAGACAACCACCAGTACGGACAGATGGAGGAGATAAATCTCGGAGATTTTCTTGACGAGCTGCTTCCGTCGCTCGAAATCTTGTCGGGGAGCATTGTCCTTCATAAAGATTTCCGGAACATGCTGACTGTATGCGCCAACCGGACATTGCTTGAAAGCCTTGTAAACAACTTGGTTGTGAATGCGGTCCGGCACAACCGCCCGAACGGAGAAATCACGCTTGCCGTAGCCGGCAGGCAGCTGATCCTGTCAAACACTTCAGACGAGCCTGCATTGGACAGCCGGCAGATATTCAACCGATTCTACCGTCCTTCGGAAAAGACGAAAGGTAGCGGGCTGGGACTTGCCATTGTAAAAGCCGTTTGCGAGTATCACGGATGGATGGTAGGCTATCAGTATAAGGAAGGGAAGCATTGCTTCATGGTCAGTTTTTAAGATGGTAGTCTGCAAAACCCGGCATCCGTTTGCTGCCTGTTTTTCCGCTTTCTAGCGCAACGCAATGGCGTAACTTCAAAATTATCACAAACTTCAAGACGTATTTTTGCTGCCATAACATTAAAAGATAAAGACTATGGCATTGCAAGAAAAATTGGAATCGCAAGGCAACTGGTTGTTCCGTCGCCGGAGCCTTTTGCCGCTCGCTGTATTGTTGGCGGGTATTTGGGTACTTCTGTTTACGGTCCGCACTGTCGGAACTGTATTTTCAACAGTCCTTCCTTATTGGCAAGTATACGAATGTCTGTGCCTTGCGGTAAGTCTGGCAGGAACCTGGATCCGCATTTATACCGTAGGACATACTCCCGTAGGCACTTCGGGCAGGAATACAGCCGGACAAGTGGCAGACAGTCTGAATACGACTGGCATTTATTCGGTTGTAAGGCATCCGTTGTATCTGGGGAATTTTTTGATGTGGCTCGGCATTGCCTTGCTGACCTGCAATATCGGTTTCGTCACAGCGTTCATATTAGGCTATTGGATCTATTATGAGCGTATCATGTATGCGGAAGAACAGTTTCTTCGCCGGAAATTTGGCGACACTTACTTGCATTGGGCTGAGCAGACTCCGGCTTTTCTGTCCCGCTTTAACCGTTTCAAGCCGTCTGGACTGCCGTTTTCATGGAAAAAGGTGGCTAAAAAAGAAAAAAACGGTGTGTTTGCTCTTTTCCTGCTATTCAGCCTGTTCGATTTTATTGTTGCTTGGTAGGCTCCGTCTGTTTCTGTCAATTTCGGTCTGCTGGTCATGACGGTTGCAAGCGGCATCGGATATGTGGTGCTGAAATATATCAAGAAACATACGAAGCTTCTTGACGAGCAGGGCCGGTAAACAGGTATGGCAGGAGATGAAAGCGTTATTCTTCTTTGTCCTGACCTGCTGGTATATGCCGTGTGCGGCATACACCGTAACCGGACATATCAGGGAACAGAAAACGGAACGGCCGATGGAGTTTGCGGATGTTGCTCTTTATCGGGCGGCGGACAGTGTGCTGGTTGCTGGATCCGTGGCAGACTCGGAAGGATGTTTTGCGTTCGGTTCGGTGGCTGCGGGACGCTATTATGTGAAGTATGGTTTTATGGGCTATGAAACGCGCTGTTCGCCGGCGTTTGCAGTCGGGAAACAGCGTGTTGCGGATTTAGGCACATTCTATCTTTTCCGGTCTTCCGAGCGGTTGGAGAAAGTGGTAGTGGAGGCACGTTGGCCTACGTATGTGCAGCGCATTGACAAACGAGTCTTTTATGCAGGTGAAGATCTGATGAGCGTGTCCGGCTCTGTCAGCGATCTGATGCGTGACATCCCCTCGGTGCAAGTGGATATGGAGGGTAATTGGCCAGAATACTGGCTACCAGGGAGTACGCTACCGTAATGATGATGAGAATGTCAAGCAGTGGGAGGCGGTAATTGCCATATTCCAAATGTGAATAAAAGGGAATCAAGGTACTGCCCAGGATTTTGCATTATGGCAAGGGTTCTGTTGCATCTAAAATTTTCTCGGTGTTTTGAATGAACTCATTTATTGCATCAATAACATCTATATCACTTCTTTCAGCCAAAACAATCAGCCACCAGATGCATTCGCCTATTTTGCTCCGTAAGATATTCTTATCGTCTTGATTGGGCCAACGGTTCTGAATGGACATTATATTCCTTCCTACCAGCGAAGCGTCAGTTATAAATGCTAAGGCATCTTCAGTCAGATTCCATTTTTCGCCATGAAGCGTGACTTCTAGCTTATGGTATTTATTGCGGATTGCCATTGACCGCTCTACAATGTTTTGCAAATTGTGATTTGTATCCATTACATTCAATTTTAAAATCTAACAAGGGAAGCCGGACAAAGGTTTGCAATATGAGCTAAATACTATTGTTTTGACAGCAGATTTTGCTTCTCATCATAGTTGTCATATTTCCTTCTGTCCATTTTGGGAAGGCAACAATGGAAAGGAACAGACCGGTTAAGGAAAAAGGAATCCATAGAATGCCATACAGTTTGGCGATGGAGTTAGTCTAATATCAACTGACTACTGCGCATTTTCCTTGAAGAACTTGTGGTTCAGGTATGGAAATCATTTATGGTTTTAATGACTGCCATGACGGAAATGATGAAAAACTTCTGTTATAGGTGCGAGAGCATCGTTTATAAAAAGTTATCCCCTGTGCTTTTTTCTAAAATCAGTAGGGTTGCAGCCTTTGTATTTCTTGAATAGCTTGTTCAAATGGCTTTCATCTGTGAATCCCAATTCTTCTACTATTTCGTTGATTCTCATTTCGCTGTGCAAAAGCCTGCTTTCCACCATTTTCATTTTATAGTTGAAGATATATTGCTGCATGGTTTCATTGGTCTGCTTTTTGAAGTATCTCCCAAGGTAATTAGGCGAAATTCCAAAATGTTGGCTTATCGTTCTGGCCTTTATTTTTTCGGGGAAACAGATGTTGGACTGAATGTATTGTAAAATGTTCAGTGACTTATCTTCCGAGTTTTCATCTATTTGTTCCGGCAGGAATAGGGCAATGTTACGGGCGACAATGATGACAATCGTGTTGATTAATTGCGTAATAATTTCACTGCTGTATATGTTTCTGTTCACATATTCACGGATAATCGCTTCTATCATGGGCTTGACCAGCAATTTGTCGGTTTGGTTGCGCAAAATGCAGCCGGGGCGATGGTTGGCGTGTTGCAGTATAAATTCTAGTCGCCGGATGTTTTCTGTTCCCAAAACAGCCGAATGAATGTAGATGTCATTGAATTTTATATATACGAACTTTGTGGTAGTGTGAATGTCGAATGAATGTGTATCTCCGGGAGTAATCATGAAAAGATGTCCGTCGTGATAAAGGAATTTGTTGTTGTTTATCCACTGGACACCTGTTCCCGATAATATATAGACCAGTTCGAAAAAAGTATGGTCATGCTCTTGTAGTTGCGACTCGTCCAGTTCGCTGAAACTGATTTCAAACGGTTGGTGCAGATTCTCTCTTTTCATCTGATGTAATTTGCTGTTTGCTGTAAAGATACAAATAAAGAGAAAAAGAATACAGATCTTATCGCATGGATATGTATAACTTTGCCGGAAATAGAAGGATAGTAGTAACTTTTATCATGATTGGATATGAAAACAGAATTGGAAAAATGCTTGTCGGGCGAATGGTACGACTGCCACGCTCCCGTATTTATGGAGTTCAAAAGAAAAACGCATGAGCTGTTGCTGAAATACAATGCATTGCCGTATGATTGTAAAGAAGAAAAGTATGCGCTGTTGAAGGAAATGTTTGAAAGTATTTTTTATGTGCGACTATGGCTGTAACATCAGCATAGGAAACAATGTCAGCATAAACACCGGATGTACTTTTGTGGATTGCAATAAAATCACAATCGGAAACAATGTGCTGATAGCTCCGAATGTACAAATTTATACGGCTACTCATCCGGTGGAACTGAACAAACGCTTAGAACCTGTAGAAAAACAAAATGAGATCGAATATATCCGCCACACGTATGCTTTGCCTGTTACTGTTGAAGACGGCTGTTGGATTGGCGGTGGAGTCATTATCCTGCCAGGTGTTGTTATCGGCCGGGGAAGTGTTATCGGGGCAGGAAGTGTTGTCGTTAAATCGATTCCGGCAAATAGTCTTGCCGTGGGAAACCCCTGTAAGGTAATTCGGAAAATCAATCTTTCAATATAGCCATGATTAAATTGGTTGCTTTTGATCTGGACGGCACAATAGGCAACACTTTGCCGATGTGCATACGGGCCTTTAAGGAAGCTGTACAGCCATATGCTTTGCATGAATTGTCGGACGAGGAGGTAGTACAGACTTTTGGACTGAACGAAGAAGGCATGATAAGGCGTGTTGTCGGCGAAGCACACCGCCAACAGGCACTGCATGATTTTTATGTAATTTATGAGGAATTGCATAAAACAATGTGTCCGAAGCCTTTTGAGGGAGTGCGTGAACTGATAGCCTTACTGAAGCAAAAGGGTATTATAGTGGCGCTTGTTACTGGAAAGGGGACAAAGAGCTGTGATATTACACTGCGGCAATTTGATATGGAAACGTGTTTTGCAAAGATTTTTACCGGAAGTGCTGAAAGAAATGTCAAGTCGGAAGCCTTGGATGAGATGTTGCATACCTATCATTTGTCAGCAGATGAAATCGTATATATTGGAGATACGGTTTCGGACATAGAAGAGTGCCGGAAAGCGAAAGTGAAATGTTTGTCTGCCGCATGGGGGATTTCACAGGGCGAAGCTTTAGAGCATCATAATGCGAATAATGTCTTCCGTTCCGTATCGTCCATATCCAGCTTTCTCTTATCTTGAATAAAGTTGCTGGTAATTGTAGATTTTAACGGCTCTAAGGATATGAAAACTTGTTGGCGGAATTAAGGGCCTGATAACAATATTACTTTATTGGAAAATTTAAACTCTAAGCAGGCTAGTGCTTGATTCTGCCAATAGGTAAGGCCGGTATCAGTTTTTGGTTTAACTCTTGGTTTAACTTTAGAGTGACAAACCAACGTATAAACACGAAAAAAGCGATTACCTGTTTTAGATAACCGCTTGATTTTCTGGTGATCCGCTTGGGGCTCGAACCCAAGACCCCAACATTAAAAGTGTTGTGCTCTACCTGCTGAGCTAGCGAATCAAACCCTCTTGCTGTCATTTCTGATAGCGTGTGCAAAGGTAGGGACTTTGTTGCAAACTGCCAAATTTTATCATTGTTTTTTATGTGCTTTTGTTATTTTCCTGATGTATTTAAACCTAAATCTGTCGAAACAGGACCGCATTTGTTGTTGCTCATGCTTTACTTCCCTTCTTTTACGGCTTTCTGGTAGCAGCGTCTGCATAAAGGTTCGTATTCCTCCTGTTCTCCCAATAAGACACGTTTGTCATTTTTTACGGTACGGTGCGACAGATAGGCCAGATTGCCGCATTTGACGCATATGGCGTGAACCTTTGTCACTTCATCAGCGATGGCACAAAGGGCAGGTATTGGTCCGAAAGGTATTCCTTTGTAATCCATATCCAGCCCAGCCACTATAACCCGGATTCCTTGGTTGGCGAGTTCGTTGCATACATGTACAAGTCCGTCATCGAAGAATTGCGCTTCATCTATTCCGACGACATCAATTTCTGAGGTGAACAGCAGGATACTTCCTGATGATTCGATGGGAGTAGAGTGGATGGTGTTGTTGTCGTGTGACACCACGTCTTGTTCCGAATACCGGGTGTCGATTGCAGGTTTGAATATTTCAACTCGCTGGTGGGCGAATTTCGCACGTTTCAGACGCCGGATAAGTTCTTCAGTCTTGCCAGAGAACATTGAGCCGCAAATAACTTCAATGCGTCCTCTGCTGGCTGTTTCTTCTTTCATATCTTCTGTAAACAGATTCATTGTATTTTGATTTTTATGCTGCAAAAATACAATTTAACTCTGAATTATAAAGAATTTCAGCTTGTCATGTTTCAGAAAAGTGAAAGGTGAAACATCTGTTAAATATTAGCCGATTTTCATTGATGGATGCATTTTCTTTTTACCTTTGTTCTATAAGACTAGTTTTAGCTATGGGTAGATTATATGTAGTGCCCACTCCGGTGGGAAATCTTGAGGACATAACTTTGCGTGCCATTCGGGTGTTGAAAGAGGCTGATTTGATTTTGGCTGAGGATACTCGCACGTCGGGTATTCTTTTGAAGCATTATGGGATCAAGAACGCCATGCAGTCGCATCACAAGTTCAATGAGCACCAGACGGTTGAAGGGATTGTCAGTCGGATTAAAGGCGGAGAGAATGTAGCCTTGATTTCGGATGCAGGAACGCCTGCCATTTCAGATCCCGGTTTCTTGATCGTGCGTGAGTGTGTAAGAAACGGAGTTGACGTGCAGTGTCTTCCCGGTGCCACAGCATTTGTGCCGGCATTGGTGTCTTCGGGATTGCCGGACGAGCGTTTCTGCTTTGAAGGATTTCTTCCTCAGAAAAAAGGGCGCATGACTCGTCTTAATGCTTTGAAAGATGAAACCCGGACGATGGTCTTTTACGAATCGCCCTATCGTTTGGTAAAGACACTTTCACAGTTTGCCGAATATTTTGGCATGGAGCGGCCG
This sequence comes from Bacteroides gallinaceum, assembly GCF_030373775.1. Taxonomy (NCBI): domain Bacteria; kingdom Pseudomonadati; phylum Bacteroidota; class Bacteroidia; order Bacteroidales; family Bacteroidaceae; genus Bacteroides; species Bacteroides gallinaceum. The sequence goes on from NZ_JAUDEN010000033.1 coordinate 14,008, forward strand.
GTGGCTGTTTGCAGGGAAATTTCCAAGGTGCATGAAGAATGTGTCAGGGGATCGCTGCAAGAAGTTATTGCGCATTTTCAGGAAAAAGAACCTAAAGGTGAAATTGTCATAATTGTAGGTGGTAAAGAAGACTAATTATAAATTCATAAAAACTGAAGTCTATGAAAAAGATTGTGTTATCTGTATGCTGTATGGCCGCACTGTTGGCTTCGTGCAACAATATGGGGCAGAATAAGGATGCGTTACAGGCGCAGAACGACTCGCTGATGCTTGAACTTTCGAACAGAGATGCTGAGCTGGATGAAATTATGGGATCTTTCAATGAAATTCAAGAGGGATTCCGTGAAATCAATGAAGCGGAGAATCGTGTGGATTTACAGGGTGGCACATTGGAGAGCCAGTCGTCGGCTGATAAGATTAAAGAGGATATCCGTTTTATCAGTGACAAGCTGAAGTCCAACCGTGAGCAGATAGCTAAACTGGAGGAACAGCTCAAGAACAGCAATTATCAGTCGGCACAGCTGCGCAAGGCTATCAAGAATCTGACCGCTGAACTGAATGCCAAGCAGCAGCAAATCGAAACGCTCCAGGCTGAACTGGCTTCTAAGAACATCCGTATCGCTGAACTTGATGAAGCGGTGATGGATTTGAACAAGAATGTAGATGAACTTAGTGCAGAGAATGAAGCGAAAGCTAAAACGGTTGAGGCTCAGGACAAGGCACTTAACACTGCATGGTATGTGTTCGGTACAAAATCTGAGTTGAAAGACCAGAAGATTCTCAAGCGCGGCGATGTGTTGAAAGACAATGAGTTCAACAAGGATTATTTTACTCAAATCGATATCCGCAAGGATAAAGAAATCAAATTGTATTCCAAACGTGCCGAGTTGTTGACCACTCACCCTGTGGGTTCGTACGAGCTGGTTAAGGACGATAAGAACCAGTTGACGCTTAAGATTACGAATCCCAGCGCTTTTTGGAGTGTGTCAAGGTATCTGGTAATTCAAGTTCGCTGATTATTGGACGTTTCTGAAGATCAGGAAGAAATAGAGTTTTGTATTGAGTGAGGGTCCGGCATGAGTCGGACTCTTTCTTTTGACCCTTACGTGTCGTATCGCGCTTTGTCGCATTGTGTTCTGTGGCAGATGCCGGAACTGTAATCGAAAGCCGGCACGACCAGAGGTGGCTGTAAAAAATAAACTTACCCAAGAATCTTGCGTTTGCAATCTTGGGTAAGTTTGATATTGGTATGCGGGCATGTTGCGGCATGCCCTTTTGAGTGTTAATAGCCCTGGTTTTGTTTCAAGGAACCTTTAGAAACATTGATTTCTGCTTGAGGTATCGGCAAAACAGTGCGGTAATCATCATATGTGATTTCTCCTGCATACGGATTGTTTACAGACTTTTTGTTTCGCCACATATCCCATGCCATGTGTCCTTCGCCATTCAGTTCCAAACGACGTTCGTCTAGAATTTCATCCAAAGTAACGTTGGATACATCCGAATAGCTTTCGATTCGTTTCTCGCGCAGCTGATTGATGTATGAGGCTGCGTTTCCGGAATTTGCTTTCAATGCTGCCTCTGCTGCAATCAGGTACATTTCCGACAGGCGGATAACCTTTGGGTTATTCACGTAAATCTCTCCGTTACGTCCCGGGTACTTTTGCGAGAAAGTGCCGGTAATGTTTCCATCCTGTTCTGTTGCCGCGATGGTGCTGCGGATATCATCCGAGTGTTCATTCAGGAAGGTCTGGAAACTTGTGCTCAGTGCTGCTTCTGCATAGCCCTCTGCGTGGGTATAGTACCCCAGCGAATTGCGTTGAGGGTTGTAGAGAGAGGTTACTTGAATCTCCAGAATGCTTTCTGACGTATATTCGCTGCTCCATGCGCCTGCATAGTCATCTCTTTCATAGAGAGAATATACGCCTGAATTGATTACATCCTCGGCATCCTGAAGGGCGAGAGAATTGTAGTCTGTTCCTCCGCAATTGTCCATGTACAGGTACACGCGGGCGCGCAGTGCAAGAGCTCCCCAATAGTTTATGTGACCATTGTTGGCAGCTGTTGCCGACTGAAGATAGTTCAAGGCTGTACCTAAATCGCTGATAATCGTTTCGTAAGTCGTTTTCAGGCTTGAGCGTGTTCCTATATAGTCAGAGTCATGCGTTTCCAGTGAGAGTACGATTCCCGGTTCGGTTTCCCAATTGTCTACCGTAGAGGGGAGTCTGGCGAACAGGCGGGCCAGATCAAAATGAAACAAAGCTCTCAGTGCATAAAGTTCGCCCAACTGCGTATTTATGTCATCTCCTTCAAGTCCTGCTTCTTTCACTCCTTCCAGCACTTTGTTGATGCGTGCAATGGAAAGATAGAACCGTTTATAGAAGTTGTCTGCCGAAACGCTTCCTGAAGGAGTGGCCTGATACCTGGATACATCGGTTGCCTGATTATTGTTTCCGAGGCACTGGTAGTCGCTTCCCTTCATATCTGCGTAGAGAGTGAAGTCGCCGGCATAACTTCCCCTGTAGTTCGATCCGTTGTCTATGGCGTTTGTCTGGCTTTCGTAGACTCCGTTTACAGCATATACCAGGTCATCGTAGCTCTGAATGGCAGTCGAAGATTCCCATGAATTGGAGGGTTCTTTGTCAAGCACATCGCAGGACACGGTGGCCAGTCCCAGTGCGAATGCCGCTATATAATGTAATTTCTTCATTGTTCGTTGTTTTTTTAAAGTTCAATATTAATACCGAATACGCAACTTTTCAACTGAGGTGTATCAGCCTGACGATATCCGTTGATGGCAACATCCGGATCCACATGCTTGGTCTTTGCCCAAATCATGGCAAGGTTGTTGGCACGGAAATATACGCGCAGGCGATTGATGTATTTCTTGGAAATCGGGATGTTGTAGCCCACTGTCAGTTCGCGCAGGCGGATGTTGTCTGTCGACTTGATGTGGCGGCTTGAGAACTGGTCTGAACGTCCGGTTGCAGCTCCTCCGTAAACAGGTTTCGGATTGTCTACAACATCTCCCGGCTGGGTCCAGTAGTTTCCGGCCACATCAGCTTCGGGCACCATTGAACCGAGGCGGTATCCGTCGTGGTGTGAGAAATAGCTCGGATAATCAAACATGTCACCTCCAAACTGATACGTGATCAGGAATGAAAGATCGAAATCTTTGTAGGTAAACGTATTGGTCATACCACCCATTACATCAGGCAATGCTTTTCCGACAATGCCCCACTGAGCCTCACTGTAGTTGGTTGTAGAACCTTTCGAATGGTCATTCGGGTCAATCCAGAATTCTCCCAGTCCTGTTTCCGGGTTTACGCCCTTCCATTCCGGCAAGTAGAAGCTGTACATAGACTCGCCTTCGCGGTGCATATACATCTGTCCGTCACCGTACTGGATGTCTTCTCCATCCGGAAGCTTTTCTACGATACTGCGCTGATAAGTCAGGTTGAAGTTGGTGTTCCAGGTAAAGTCTTTGTGGATGATGTTCTTGGAGTTAATTTCGATTTCTACACCATCATTCTTCAGTTCACCCAAGTTGTCCCATTTGCTGGAGAAGCCGGTTACGTATGAAGTGGGGACATTGAAGAGCAAATCGGTTGTTTTCTTCAGATAATATTCAGCGCTTAAAGTTACGCGGTTGAACATGTTCCACTCGAATCCTACGTTCAGGTTTTTTGATTTTTCCCATGTCAGCGTTTCGTTCGGCAACTGATACCAGTAGATTGCCGGATTGTTTCCGTATCCGGAACCTACATACAGGTCTTTGTAGCCATAGTAGTCGGTCGGCAGATTGCCGTTTGTTCCGTATGAAAGTTTCAGCTTGAAGTCTGTAAACAAAGGCATGTCTTCCATGAATCCTTCCTTGCTCAGGCGCCATGCTCCAGAAATAGACCAGAAGTTGGCCCAGCGGTTGTCTTTGCTCAAGCGTGAAGATCCGTCACGACGGAAGCTTCCAGACAGATAATACTTGTCGTCAAAGTTATAGTTCACATTGCCGAAGTAAGACAGCATGCCCGAACCATATGTGCTGCTGGATGCTTGTGAAGGCTGTCCGTTAGACAATTCAGGCAGATGGTTTGAGTAGTTCTGCGCCACTGTTACGATAGACAGCAGGTTCTGGTTCTCCAATTCAAATCCCAACAGAACAGACAAGTTGTGCTTCTCCTTGAAAGTGTCCGTATAAGTTAAAGTGTTTGAGCTGGTCAGCGTAGAGTTTTCAAATGTATAGCGGCTACCCATACCTCCTACAGATGCTCCGTTAACTCCGTCGCGGTCCCAATATTCGAAATGCTTGTTATCGATATAGTCGTATCCGAAAACCGAGCGGAAGAATATTTTGTCGAGGAAATGCAGGCTCAGTTCGGCGTTGGTCATGCTGCGGAACATCTTGCTTTGAATCCATTCCATAGCAGTGTCGCTATCCTTGCCTCCTAACATCAGGTGGGGGTTGCTTACCTGTCCGTAACCTGCGTTTTCGTTGTAGGTCCCGTCTTCGTTCTTTACGGGTGCTGTCGGATCCATCGCAAACAAGATACCTAGCGGAGAACTTGTTCCGAGTCCTTGCGCCTGGTCGTTTTGATCACGGAATCCGTTCTGTGTCGTTGATGCGATCATCTGTTTTACAGAGAAATCAGCCCAGTCTGTAATTTTCTGGTCTACATTGATTCTGCCCGAAATACGTTGGAAATCACTTCCCAGTACGATACCTTCGCTTTTGTTGTAACCGAATCCGGCGTAGAATCTGGTGCTTTGGTTACCTCCGTTCAGCGATACTTGGTGATTTTGAGTAACTGCCGTGCGGTAGATTTCATCCTTCCAGTTCGTGCTGTATTTTCCGGTTGTGTCGTACAGGAAATCACCGACTCCTACATTCTGTGTCGGATCTCCGTTGTAAGTGTCTGCTGCTGTGTATGCGGCATTCTTGTCTGTAAATCCTTCATGCTCCATGTAGTAGTTGGCTACGGCTTCGCGTACATAATTCTTGTAGTCTGTAGCGTTCATCATCTCGAACTGGTTGACAGCCATTTTGTTCCAGCCCACTTCTCCATTGTATGATACGCGGGTTTTTCCTTCCTTTCCGCTCTTTGTTGTGATGATTACCACGCCGTTGGCTGCGCGCGAACCATACAGAGAAGCGGCAGCTGCATCTTTCAGGATGGTCATGCTTTCGATATCGTCCGGATTCAGCGTGCTCAATACGCTTTGTGACTTTCCGTAATAGCTCATGTCATTGTCCGATTTCATTATCACTCCGTCGATGACATAAAGCGGAGTGGTAGAACCGTTGATAGAGCCTACACCGCGGATATTCATTTCACCCATGGATCCCGGGTCGCCAGTAGCTGATGCAATGCGGACACCAGTTACTTTTCCGCTGAGTGCTTTGTCGATAGATTCGCGTGATCCTGATGTTATTTGGTCGGCATGGATGTTGGTTGCTGACCCTGTAAACGAGGACTTCTTTGCAGTGCCGTACGCTACCACCATTACTTCGTCCAGCACCTCTGAATCCGATTTCAGCACTACGTTCACAACCGGCTTGATATCAACTTCCTGCGTCTGCAACCCGATGAACGAAATGATCAAAGTACCGGCCGAACTGAAAAATAGTGTATATTGCTGGAATACAGCATTTTGCTTCTGCCGTGAAGAGCTGGCATTTCTATTGAAAGTCAGTCTGGAAAGATATCCATGGAAGCGTTGGTACGCATGTCTTCTACCCATTTCTTTGCGTATTTCAGACAAAGAAAGAGCAACTCGTTGATTTCGTTTTCGCATGTGCTTTGTGCACTTTTGGACCATTTCTGTTTCTGTTCTTCGTCAGACTATATGCTTGCTTGAAACAGGTTAAACGTTGCAATTAATTTTATTCGTTATCTTGACTAAAAGACCGCGGTCTTTCACTTAAAATTACCCGTCATCTTAATCAAGATTACCCGTTATTTTAAATTGCAGATTGCACTCATTCAAATCATGCTTGACAAATTCATCGAATTCAAAACGATTCCTTTATATTGTTTGCCGTTGCATTCTATTTTCAAATGCGCCGGCTCGAAGTTTTAGAATTTACATTTCTTCAAGTCATTGACAATTGTTCCCGAAAATATTTCGCCGTAACCTTGGGTCGTCTTTACATTGCGATGTCCCAACAGCTTCTGCACCGTTGTTATCTGCGCTCCCAAGTAAATCAACAAAGTTGCATTCGTATGGCGGGCCGTGTGGAAGGAGAAATGCTTACCGAGTTTCGCAAGTCCTGCTATGCCCGCAAGATCTTTATTTACAGAAGAATTCAGTTTCAGATTGAAAAAAGAATTGAGTTTGTTTCTGTATCTGTACAATATATCGGCTGCCTTTCCGTTGAAAAGCAAATACAATGGTATGCTGACCTCCGTGCCTGTCTTGACAGTTTTAAATTTCAGCCAAAGTTTTCCGTTCAGCCGGATAATGTTGTTGGCTGAAAGATGCGTAAAATCAGAGTATCTGAGTCCGGTATAGCAACAAAAAAGAAAAGCATCGCGTGAATGTTCCAACTTTTGATTTTTTCCTGCCAGTTCGAGATTCTCTATCCGCTTCAATTCATCGGGCAATAGAAATGTGTGTCTGCTAGCGCCCGTTTTGATGACATATTTTTTAAAAGGATAACTTCCTTGGCTCATATAGTTCCGTTTGATTGCTTCGTTTACAATGCTGCACAAATGGCGCATGTGTTTGGCTATAGTGTTAATGCCATAAGCCTTTTCCTTTTGCATGAAACATTCGAAATTCTGGAGAAAATTATAGGTAATGTCATCAAACGAAGCTGAAGGGGCGAATTGCTCCAGTACATCCAATGTGGTCAGGATATTCTTTTTCGTGCTTTCTTTTTTCATTGAGTTCTCTACCCATTTTCTACCGAATCCGGCAAACAAGTTTGAATCGTCATTGATATCGCTCGGGCTTTGCTTAAAAAACGAGAGCGAAACAGGCATTCCTTTCTTCCATAGTTCAAGTTCTTTCCACTGCAATTTCAGAATCATTTCGTCAAGCATTCTGTTGAGTTCCTCCATTTGCGGATGTGAAACGATTTCCTTCTTTTTATTGTCCCATTGAAAGGGAAATACATAAATGTGCGTCGAAATGTAAACTTTGCTTTTGTTCAAATATAATTCAACCTGAATCAGTGCTTTACCTTGTGCGTTTAACTTCTTTTTACGATTGAATACCAAGCGGTAGCTTATTTTGTCCATAATGATATTGATTAAAAAAATAGGGTTGAAAAAAGATAAAAACAACGGATATACAATGGTTTTATTTATAAATTAAAAGTTAATGTTCAAATAGTTCATGCAGACACAATATTTGCGCCAAATAATTTTATATGCAAGAAATATTCACTGTAAAACGTGTATTTGGAAGAAAAATTGCGATAAAAGTGTTAAAAAGCAGTTTTTTGAATACATTCCTTGGAAAATGGTACAAAAGTCTGAAAATATATTTCTATTTTTGCAAACTGTTAGAGTGAATAAATTTTATTAATGTAAAGTTAAACTTTAAGAGAGGTTTTTATGAAAAGAAAATTGATGCTGTTAATGACCTTCCTGATGATAGGTATAGGTCTGGTAAACGCTCAAGTCAAGAAAGTGACGGGTCATGTCACTTCCGATGAGGACGGTTTACCCGTAGTGGGCGCATCAGTGTTGGTGAAGGGTACTACAGTAGGTACCGTTACTGACATTGATGGTAATTTTACATTGAACAATGTGCCAAGTTCGGCCGGTACTTTGGTGATTTCGTTCATCGGTCTGGAGTCGCAGGAAGTCGACATCAAGCCGGTTGTGAACGTGGTGCTGAAGGCGGATTCAGAAGTGCTGGATGAAGTGGTCGTAACGGCTTATGGTACTTCTACCAAAGGTTCCTTTACAGGTTCTGCTGCCGTAATGAAGGCCGACAAGATTGAGAAGCGTCAGGTTTCCAACGTGTCGAACGCTCTGGCGGGTGCCGTTGCCGGTGTGCAGATACTTAGCAACAACGGTCAGCCGGGCGAGTCGGCAAAGGTACGTATCCGCGGTGTCGGATCTATCAATGCAGGTACAGACCCTCTGTATGTGGTTGATGGAGTTCCGTTTGACGGCGACCTTTCTTCGCTCAACGCTTCGGACATCGAGTCGATGACCGTTCTGAAGGATGCCGCTTCTACCGCATTGTACGGTGCGCGCGGTGCGAACGGTATTATCATGATTACCACTAAAAAGGGTGCAAGCGGCAAGGCACGTGTGAACTTCGATGCCAAGTGGGGTGTGAACTCCCGTGCGGTGAAGAACTATGACGTGTTGACAAGCCCGAAAAACTATCTGGAGAAGGCTTACGAAGCAATCTATAACGGTAATGTGCAGACCGGAGGCATGAGTCCTGCGGCCGCGAATGTAGCTGCCAACCAGACATTGCTGACCAATGCCAGCGGTGGTGTGGGTTATCAGATTTATACGGTTCCCGACGGGCAGCTGCTTATCGGAAGCAACGGATTGCTGAACCCGAACGCTACGCTGGGATATACGGATGAGTACGGTTACTATTATACTCCGGACAACTGGGCAGACGAAACTTTCCAGAACAACCTTCGTCAGGAATACAACTTCAATGTGTCGGGAGGTAGTGACAAGTCTACATTCTATATGGCTTTCGGTTATCTGGACGACCAGGGTGTCATCGAGAACTCTGGCTTCAAGCGTTTCAGCGGTCGTCTGAAAGGTGACTATAAGATTACGGACTGGTTGAAGGTAGGCGCGAATGTGGGCTACATCAACTCGGACAGCCGTTATCCGCGTGACCAGGATGAAAATTCAACAGCCTCTTCGGGCAATGCGTTCTATGTGGCCAACAACATCGCTCCGATTTATCCGATGTATGTGCGCGGTGCAGACAAGCAGATTATGATGCTGAACGGGCGTAAGATGTATGATTACGGTGACGGAGTGACTACTCCTTCCAACCGTTCCTTCATGTCCATTTCCAATCCGATGGGTGACTTGGCTTATAATAAGGAAGGATATCAGAGGGATGCGTTCAACGCGAACTGGTTTGCCGAACTGACTCCGGTAAAGGGGCTTACGTTGAGTGCGCGTTTCGGTGTGAATGTGGACAATACCCGTTATCATCAGATGGGCAACGCTTATATGGGGCAGACTGCGGAATATGGAGGTAGCATTTATCAGGGTGCCATGCGTACGTTCGGTTTCGATCAGCAGTATGTGGCGAACTACAACTTTATCGTTGAGGATCTCCATCATTTCGACATTACGGCCGGTTACGATGGTTATTCATACGAGTATACCGAACTGACCGGACAGGGACAGAATCTGTACGATCCGGAAAGTCCTTTTGTAGGGAATGCAATCGACAACCTGTCAGCAGGCGGTTTCAAGCTGGATTATACGACGAAAGGTTTCTTCGCCCGTGTGAACTATGCGTACAATGAAAAATACTTCGCCAACGTGTCTTACCGCCGCGACGCTTCTTCGCGTTTCGCTCCGGGCAACCGTTGGGGTAACTTCTGGGCTGCAAGTGCCGCATGGATGATTTCTCAGGAAGACTTCATGAAGGACGTGACTTGGGTGAACATGCTGAAACTGAAAGCTTCTTTCGGCCAGCAGGGTAACGATGACATTCTGTTCGAGGGAGGTTATAACATCGGCGTGATGAATATAGAAAAGAACTATTATCCGTGGATGGACCAGTATCAGCTGACCGGAGGTAACGGCGTGTTCTCCGACGGAACCTTGATGGCGAAAGGTAATCCCGAACTGACTTGGGAGACTTCTACATCTTACAATGTGGGTATTGATTTCGCGCTGTTCGGAAACCGTTTGAGCGGTACCGCCGAGTACTTCGGACGCAAGTCGAGCGACATGCTCTACAACAAGCCGGTTGCCGGTAGTGTGGGCTATACTTCCATACCAATGAATGTAGGCTCCATGACCAACTCCGGATTTGAACTGGACTTGACTTATCAGATTTTCAACCGCAAGAACTTCTCTTGGGACGTAAACCTGAACGCGACATTCATCAAGAACAAAATCAACAAGCTCCATCCGGATTTGAAGGGTGTGCTGATTGACGGAAACTACATCTATGAAGAAGGCGAATCTATGTACCGCATGTATCTGGTTGAGTATGCAGGAGTAGATCCGGATGATGGTGAAGCATTGTATTGGGCAAAAAATGCTGATACGGGAGAACTTTACAAGACAGCTAACTATGCGGAAGCGCAAACTACCAACAAGGTAGCTACCGACAACATGATGCCGAAAGTGTACGGAGGTTTCGGGACTTCTATCGAAGCGTTCGGTTTCGATGCGTCCATCCAGCTTTCCTATCAGTTGGGCGGAAAGATCTTCGATTCGGGCTACCGCTATATGATGCACAATGGTGATCAGGGTGGTCAGAACTGGCACAAGGATATTTATAAGGCATGGACACCGGACAACAGATATACCGATGTGCCGCGTCTGAACGCCCAGGACCGTTATTCCTATTCGGTATCTACACGCTGGCTGACCAGCTCAAACTATTTGAGCATCAACAATATCACCGTAGGATATACGTTGCCTTCCAATTGGGCGAAGAAACTGATGATGGAAAAACTGCGTGTGTATTTCACCGCTGACAATGTCGGCCTGCTTTCTGCACGCAAGGGACTTGACCCGCGTCAGAGCTACACCACAGCTACCACTTCATTGTATACTGCAATCCGTACAATCTCCGGTGGTATCAGTCTTTCATTTTAATTAACCAATATATATATAAGTATAGACAATGAAAACAAGATATATTTTCACTTCGCTTCTGTCGGCTTCGCTGGCCGTTACGGGATGTCAGGATATGGATACGCTTCCCGATGGCGGCATGTTCGGAGATGCCCAGAAGGAAAACATTGCCGAGCAACTTCCGGAAAGAGGAGTGGCGCGCGTGAATGCAATATTCGCTTCGTTCAGCCAGTATTTCCCAAACTCAAGTGCATTGGGAGCCGAGAGGCACAATGACATCGGTTATCCTACCGTGATGCTGTGTACCGATACCAACGGACAGGATATGGTGAGCGACAACAACGGTTACAACTGGACCGGATTTGATTTGGACTATTCTGACCGTGAGAACACTTCACTTGAAGGGCAGATGGTATGGAATGATATGTATTCGATTATTTTTGCCGCGAACAATGTAGTGGGTTCGATTGACGAGAATACCGAAGATGCCGAAAACATGTTCTATCTGGCACAGGGACTCGGCGCGCGTGCATTCGCTTATCATGTGCTTGCGCAGCTTTACCAGTTCAATTATTTTGGTCATGAGAATGCCCGTTGCGTTCCGTTGATTACCGACAAGAACGCGGAACAGGCAGCAGTGGACGGTTGTCCCACTTCTACAGTGAAGGAGATTTATACTCAGATTGAAACGGACCTGACCAAGGCTATTGATTTGCTCGGCAAGGCAGAGCAGGCAAAGGTGACCCGTAGCGACAAGCGTTACATCAGCCTGTCGGTAGCTTACGGTCTGCGTGCCCGCATGTATCTGGCTATGCAGGAATACGCCAAAGCTGCTGATGACGCGAAGAATGCAATCGATGAGGCCAAGGCGGAAGGACTGGCTATTGCTGCGGTAGATGCTGTTAGTGCTCCTACATTCAACAGTTCCGATGAGACGAACTGGATGTGGGGAATCCTCATTAACGAAACGGACGGTGTGGTTACGTCAGGTATCTGCAACTGGCCTTCACACATGGGGTCATTGAGTTACGGCTATGCCAACTATTCTGGAGGACGGCAGATCAGCACGAAGCTGTATGCTGAAATCAATACGAATGATGTGCGTAAGGGCTGGTGGCTTGATGCTGCCGGAGAATCGGAGACTCTGAATGATGAACAGAATGAGTTTGTGGACACTTACGGCTACAAGCCTTACACACAGGTGAAGTTCGCTCCCTATAACAATGTGGTGGGCACTACCATCAATGCGAGCGACATACCTCTGATGCGTGTGGAAGAAATGTATCTGATTGCAGCAGAAGGCTATGCTATGTCCGGAAGTGCAGACGGAAAGAAATATTTTGACGAGTTCGTAAAGAACCGTATGAGAGTGGACAGCAATCCTTATGCCAGCGATTACACCGCTGATCCGCAGGAAGCCGTCTACACGCAGAAGCGTATCGAGCTTTGGGGCGAAGGGCTTATCTGGTTCGACCTCATGCGCCTGGGCAAGGGCGTTGACCGCCGTGGATGCGGATTCCCCAATGCGGAATGTATCTTCAAGATAGAACCGACAGACGATATCCTGTTGTGGCGCATACCGGAAGCCGAACTTCAGGCCAACAAGCAGCTTACAACAGATGACAGTCCTGCATGGACATTGCCTACGCCTGTAAGCGACAACTGATTCTTATTCTATAAACATTGAAACTTATGAAACTAAATAAATTCTTTTTCGGATTATTGACAATCCCTGCACTTGCTCTGACTGCGTGCAGCGATTATGGAGATGTGGACACGTTCAGTCCGGAAGCCGACGCGGAAGCGACCGGAGCTTTCTTCAGCAAGAGTACAAGCTCGAATACGCTCGTTCCCGGCAAGACATCCTTTGAAGTGGTTTTGAACAGGGCGGTTTCCGGAAGTGCCGCTTCCATTCCGGTAACCGTGACGAAGAATGATAAGGATTTCTTCTCCTTGTCTGCATCATCTTTCAGCTTTGATGCTGAAAGCCAGACAAGCGCACCGATAACCGTCAGCTTTGATGAAACGGCATGTACTTTCCAGGAACCTGACACATTGAGTCTGCAAGTGTTGGGTGGAGAAAAGGATCATATTTATGCCGCCGGTTATGCGAGTACGACTGTTTTTATGGTTGTAGATTACCAGTGGGTGGATTCTCTTCAGGTTATGCTCACGAATACCTATGTAAGTGATGAAGCGTCATTGACCACGGTTCAGATTGCGAAGAACTTCGAGACCGAAGCAGAGCCTGCAACGCAGAAGCAGACCCTGCTGCAGGTGCCGGGGCTGGTAGGTGATGCCAATGTGCAGTTCGTGGTTGATGCAAATCATGCTAATCCTGCTGAAATCGGAACTTATTTCACGGATAACGGCATAGCCTTGAAGGTCAGAACGGAACTGGGAACGGGAATGACCTTGACATTGAGTGATGAGGCAAAGACAGAACTGCCGGTCTTCATGGATGTGACAAATCTGGCTGCTTCAGACGTTTCGGCAAGTAAAGCCGCTTATACAATTACGTATGACTTGTATGCCAAAGATGAAAAGACTGGAAAGACCTACAAGGTGGAGAAAGACGCAGAAACAGTAGAGGAAGGCAAATCGTCCTATACTGCGACATTTACAGCGGAGTTCCCGACAGAAGAAAAAGAACCCCAGACTACTGAATAATCGACAGACAAACAGATGCCCCGACATGCGTGAAGCGATGCCGGGGCATTCTTTTTTT
>NZ_JAUDEN010000034.1:0-27270 GCF_030373775.1 Bacteroides gallinaceum
AAATCTTTTTTCCCGGAAGGCCCCGGCAAGCAGGGCTGTGGCGTATGACAACGTAGTCTATGGCACTTATATCCAAATCGACGATGAAACTTTCAATTTGGAGGGATTCGGTGTCATACAACTGAAATCAAACGGTGGCCAGGGAATTACAGATGTAATAATCAAACCGAATGGTGGAAACGAGATGACCTTTGCCGTAAAAAAGGCCGCAACGATGGGTGATGATGACTTGACTAATGCTTTGTGCCGTACGTGGAAGGTGACGAATATACATGAGAGAGGATATGATTCGTACGATGGGGAATACGACGATACTTATACTCCTGATGAATATTACGGTGCAATATCGGAAGTTATGTTTTCTAAGTCGGGTACGTTTCTCAGTTTTTATAATGACAATGAAATAGAAGCTCATTTCTGGAAATGGGAAAACCAAGGCGAACGCCAGATCCGCTATTCATGGGACAATGTTTGGAACAATGATGATGAAGAGGGCAATTTCACTGTAAACTTTTCGTCTGACAACAGACTTACCATTCATGAGTATTATAGGGATTATGAAACTGGTGAATGGTACGAATCCACGGTGGAACTGGTCGAGAAGAATCCGTCAGGAAGCGACGGGAATGAAGGAGATGTAACTGTTCCAACAGACAAGACTCCGGTTGAAAGGGTATTTACGGGGAAACTGGTAAGTGAAGTGGATGGTATCTCCAAAACATTTAGTAACGATGTCAAATAGCGATGATGAACATTATCAATTTGAATGGGAATCCGATAAAGTCTTGTACAGGTCTGACGGTGGGAATTCCTGGACTGATTTAATACATTTTAAGTTTGCGGATTAAGACGGTGTGATCGTCTTACTTTCTTGAAAACGGCTTCTTCCGATGTTGGAAAGGGAGGGGTGCGTATTGTCCACTCTCTATATCGGGCCGAGAGATCTTAAATGGAAAAGTCATATCAAAAAAGGGAAGAAAATTTGCAAATGCCGAATCTTTGACCCAACTTTGCGCCGACATAACGGAGATGCGTTTTGTAATCCTCATCGGAGGCTGGAAATGCCGGATAAGATGACTGGGTAAAACCAATCAGCTTGTCCGGCATTTCTTGTGTGTCCGGTGTGGAGAACGCTTGCACAAAATGAAAAGAATATGACAAAAGAACTTGATCTGACTCGGGGAAGCGTGCCGAAAGTGCTGCTTCAGTTTGCTGTCCCTTACCTGCTTGCCAATGTGCTGCAGGCGCTTTATGGAGGAGCCGACCTGTTTGTGGTCGGACAGTTTGACGATGCTGCCAGCGTGGCGGGAGTGGCTGTGGGAAGCCAGGTAATGCAGACCGTTACGGGCATCATTCTCGGCCTGACCACCGGCGTTACGGTACTTATCGGGATTGCCACGGGCGCGCGCAACAGCAAGGAACTGGCTGCCATTATCGGATCGTCTGTGTGGCTTTTTGCCATTGTGGGTGCCGCGTTGACTTTGCCGATGGCCGTTTTTCATAGTCCGATAGCCGAGCTGATGCACACGCCGGCTGAGGCCATGCGCGATACGGAGCATTACTTGCTGATCTGTTCGCTGGGCATTCCCTTTATCATCGGCTACAATGTGGTGTGCGGCATTTTGCGCGGGCTGGGCGACTCGCGTACGCCGCTTTATTTTGTGGCTTTGGCCTGTGTCATCAATATTGTGCTCGACTTTGTGCTGGTGGGCGGATGCGGGATGCGTGCTGCGGGTGCCGCCATCGCTACTGTCGCTTCGCAAGGCATCAGCTTTGCCGCCGCGCTCTGGTTTCTTCACCGCCGCGGATTTCATTTCGAGTTTACCCGCCGTGACATCCGGATGAACGGCTATTTTTCCCGCCGCGTGCTTAAGCTCGGCGCTCCCATTGCCTTGCAGGATGCGCTGATCAACGTGTCGTTCCTGCTCATAACCGTGATAGTCAATCAGATGGGAGTGATAGCTTCGGCCGCTCTCGGAGTGGTAGAGAAGATCATTGTTTTCGCCATGCTTCCTCCGATGGCTGTTTCTTCTGCCGTGGCTGCCATGACAGCGCAGAACTACGGTGCCGGACTCAGAGAGCGCATGAACCGTTGCCTGATGTCGGGCATCGGGATGTCGCTGGTGTTCGGAGTGTCGGTATGCGTCTATTCTCAGTTCCTTCCGGATACACTTACGGGCATTTTCACCCGTGATGCGGAAGTCATTGCGATGGCATCCGGGTATCTTCGCGGCTACAGCATCGACTGTGTGATGGTGAGCTTCATATTCTGCATCAATTCCTACTTCAGCGGCCAGGGAAATTCCTGGTTCCCGATGGTGCACAGTCTGATTGCTACCTTCCTGTTCCGTATTCCGTTGTCGTGGGCGTTCAGCCACATTGACCCGGGTTCTCTTGTGTGGATGGGGTTTGCGCCTCCTCTTTCCACCTCGGTTTCGCTGGTCATCTGTCTGTGGTATATCCGGCGTTGCAACAGGCAATATAAGGCCGGTATGCTGGCAGGGTGATCGGAGGCTGTCCGGCTTTTCGGGCTGGCGGTTGCTCCAGTCCCGTTTCCGGTTAGTGGGCTGCGATTGGAAGCAACTGCTTTTTTCGCTATCTTTGCTCCCGGATTTGAATTGAATCACTTGAAATTTTATCGTATGGACATACAGAATATTTTGTTGAATTTGAAGATAGAAAGTCTTAATGCCATGCAGCAGTCAATGGCTGAGGCTTATGTGAAGAATGACTCTGACCTCATCCTGCTGTCGCCTACGGGGTCGGGAAAGACGCTGGCCTATCTCATTCCCCTGGTCATGTCGCTTCGCCAGGATGTCAGAGGCGTGCAGGCGGTAGTGATGGTTCCTTCGCGCGAGCTTGCCTTGCAGATCGAGCAGGTGTTCAAGTCGATGGAAACCGGCCTGGCCGTGATGAGCTGCTACGGCGGACGTCCTGCGATGGACGAGCACCGGACGATGCAGAGCCTGGAACCGTCGGTGATTGTGGGTACGCCCGGACGGATGAACGATCATCTGACGAAAAAGAACTTTGATGCCGCAGCCGTGCGTACCTTGGTTATCGATGAGTTCGACAAGTGCCTGGAGTTCGGCTTCCAGGACGAGATGGCCGAAGTGATAGGCAAGCTGCCATCGCTCCGCCGCCGTGTACTTCTGTCGGCTACGGATTCGGAAGAGATTCCCTCTTTTACCGGCATCCGCCGCGCGGTGCGGCTGAACTTCCTTGACGGTGACACGCCGGGTGTCCCGGACCGCCTCCATATATATAAGGTAATGTCGCCGATAAAAGACAAGCTCGAAACGCTTGGCAAACTGCTGTGCTGTCTGGGACAAGAGCCTACGCTTGTGTTCTGCAATTACCGTGAGAGTGTAGACCGCGTGGGGCAGTTCCTTCGCTCGCAGAAGATCGAGTGCGGAGTTTTTCACGGTGGAATGGAGCAGGAAGCCCGCGAGCGCGCTCTTTACAAGTTCCGCAACGGAAGCTGCCACGTGTTCATATCGACCGATCTGGCAGCGCGCGGACTTGACATTCCGACTATCCGGAATGTGGTGCATTACCATTTGCCCGTCAATGAAGAAGGGTTCATCCATCGCAACGGACGTACAGCCCGCTGGGAAGCCGATGGAAACGCCTTTATCATTCTTCATCCGGAAGAAACGCTTCCGGAGTATGTCAAGCCCGAGCCTGAAAGCTTCGTTTTTCCGGAAAAGATACCCGCTCCCTCGCTTTCACGGTTTGTGACTCTTTACTTCGGAAAGGGCAAGAAAGACAAGATAAACAAGATCGATATAGTCGGATTCCTGTCGAAGAAAGGCAACCTGAAAAAAGACGAAATCGGGCAGGTGGACGTGAAGGACCATTACGCTTATGCGGCTGTTGCGAGAGAGAAAGCCAAACAAGTGTTAAAATTGGTGCAGAATGAAAAGATTAAAGGGGTAAAAGCTTTGATAGAACTGGCAAAATGATATCTTTGTGTCAGATATGAGAATCGGGGGAAGCGTCCCCCGTTCATTTTGCTATGTATTGTTCGGCACAGACTGCATAGTATAGATTGAAGTGTGTCAATAAGTAAGCAAAAACACGTTTCGGTTGGTATTTTGAAAGAAAATCTTTCATCTCCATGTAAAATTATTATCGTTTCTTTTGGTTTTCTAAAATAAATCGCTAAATTCGCAAATGTGAGTTAGATGAAAATGATTGTCAAACCAATAAACAAACTACCAATGAAGAAACACAATTTTAATGCGGGACCTTCTATTCTGCCTCGCGAAGTAATTGAGAAAACAGCTCAGGCCATCCTTGATTTCAATGGCTCAGGACTTTCGTTGATGGAAATCAGTCACCGCGCTAAAGATTTCCAGCCGGTGGTGGACGAAGCGGTTGCCTTGTTCAAAGAACTTTTGGATATTCCGGACGGTTATTCGGTGTTGTTCCTTGGCGGAGGCGCCAGCCTGGAATTCTGCATGGTGCCGTATAACTTCCTCGAAAAGAAGGCTGCTTATCTGAATACGGGAGCATGGGCGAAGAAGGCCATGAAGGAAGCGAAGGCTTTCGGTGAAACCGTTGAGGTGGCTTCTTCTGAAAAAGACACTTATACGTATATCCCGAAAGGATTTGAAGCGAATGTTCCGGCAGACGCCGACTATTTCCATATCACTACCAACAATACGATTTACGGAACGGAGCTGCATGCCGATCCGACAGTGCCGGTGCCGATGGTGGCCGACATGTCGTCGGATATTTTCTCGCGTCCGGTCGACGTGTCGAAGTACATCTGCATTTATGGCGGCGCGCAGAAGAATCTGGCTCCGGCAGGCGTGACTTTCGTTATCGTTAAGAACGATGCGCTGGGCAAGGTGTCCCGACACATACCGACCATGCTGAACTATCAGACGCATGTTGACAAAGGCTCTATGTTCAATACGCCTCCGGTAGTGCCTATTTATGCGGCTTTGCAGACGTTGCGCTGGCTGAAGGCTCAAGGCGGCGTAGAGGAGATGCAGCGCCGTGCGAAAATGCGTTCGGACATGCTGTATGGCGAAATCGACCGCAACCGGTTGTTCCGCGGTACGGTGACGGATCCTGAAGACCGCTCGTATATGAACATCTGCTTTGTGATGGCGGACGAATACAAGGAACTGGAAGCGGACTTCCTGAAGTTTGCTACCGACAGAGGCATGGTGGGCGTGAAAGGTCACCGCTCGGTAGGCGGATTCCGTGCTTCCTGCTACAATGCGCTTCCGGCAGAAAGTGTGCAGGCGCTGATCGACTGCATGAAGGAATTTGAAAAGGCGCATTGATCGTTTTAATTGCTGATACAGGGGACACAAAGGGCAGAGGCTGCTTTTGGGTATGCGCTGCCCTTTGTGTTTCTTCATTTATTTATTCACCCTTAATTCTTAATTTATGAAAGTACTGGTTGCAACTGAAAAGCCGTTTGCCAAAGTGGCGGTCGACGGCATTCGCAAGGAAATAGAAGATGCGGGCTACGAACTGGCTTTGCTTGAAAAATATACAGACAAGCAGCAATTGCTGGATGCGGTGAAGGATGCCAATGCACTTATTATCCGAAGTGATATTGTAGACAAGGAAGTGCTCGATGCGGCAAAAGAACTGAAGATTGTCGTGCGTGCGGGAGCAGGTTATGACAATGTCAATCTCAACGAGGCCACGGCTCATGGTGTCTGTGTGATGAATACGCCGGGACAGAATTCAAATGCGGTGGCTGAACTTGCTTTCGGCCTGATGATCATGGCTGTACGCAACTTCTACGACGGCAAGTCGGGAACCGAACTGAAAGGAAAGAAACTGGGCATTCATGCTTACGGCAACGTGGGGCGCAATGTGGCGCGAATTGCCAAAGGTATAGGCATGGACATCTACGCTTATGACGCTTACTGTCCGAAAGAGGCGATGGAGGCCGACGGCATCAAGCCGGTAGGAAGTGCGGAAGAACTGTATGCTACGTGCAACGTTGTTTCGCTGCATATACCTGCCACTCCGGAAACGAAGGGTTCTGTCAACTACGACCTGGTGGGACGTATGCCGAAAAACGGCTTGCTGGTCAATACGGCGCGCAAGGAGGTCATTAACGAAGAAGAACTGATACGGCTCATGAACGACCGGCCGGACTTGAAGTATGTAACGGACATCATGCCTGTGCATAACGAGGAGTTTGCCGAGCAGTTCCCGGGCCGCTATTTCTCTACTCCGAAAAAGATGGGCGCGCAGACTGCCGAAGCAAACATCAATGCGGGCATAGCTGCTGCCAGACAGATTGTGGGCTTCCTGAAAGACGGATGCGAGAAGTTCCGCGTGAACAAGTGAGATAAGAATCAGTGGTTGAATTTAAAACGACAGGCTTTAATGACGGGGGGCGTTCTGCACCGGCCGTCATTGACTGCCGGTTGCAAATAAAAAAGCGATGGTCAAGATAAAACCTTTCAAAGGAATACGTCCTCCGAAAGAACTGGTGGAGGAAGTGGCTTCGCGTCCTTACGATGTGCTTAACTCTGAAGAGGCACGTGCGGAAGCCGAGGGCAACGAAAAGTCGTTGTACCATATCATCAAGCCGGAGATCGATTTTCCGGCAGGTACTGACGAGCATGATCCGAGAGTGTACGGCAAGGCGGCAGAGAATTTCCGGATGTTTCAAGACAAGGGATGGCTGGTGCAGGACGAAAAGGAGTGCTATTACATCTATTCGCAAACCATGAACGGAAAAACGCAGTATGGTTTGGTAGTGGGGGCTTATGTAGACGATTATCTGAACGGCTCCATCAAAAAACACGAGCTGACACGGCGCGACAAGGAGGAGGACCGCATGAAGCATGTGCGGGTGAACAACGCGAACATTGAACCGGTGTTTTTCGCTTACCCGGAGAACAGGACGGTGGATGCCATTGTAGCGAAATATACGGCAGGGGAGCCTGTCTATGATTTCATCGCTCCGGGCGATGGATTCGGACACAAGTTCTGGGTGGTGGACAACGACGATGACATCAGGGCCATCACGGAGATTTTTGCAGAAATGCCTGCCATGTACATTGCCGACGGGCATCACCGCAGTGCGGCTGCCGCGCTGGTGGGGGCGGAGAAGGCAAGGCAGAACCCGAACCACCGGGGCGATGAGGAATACAATTATTTCATGGCGGTGTGTTTCCCGGCCGACCAGTTAACCATCATCGACTATAACCGGGTGGTGAAAGATCTGAACGGACTGACTCCTGCACAGTTCCTTGAAGCGCTGAAGAAGCATTTCACGGTAGAAGAGAAAGGTACGGAGATTTATCGTCCGGCTGCTCTGCACAACTTTTCGCTCTATCTGGACGGCAAATGGTATAGTCTGACTGCTCATCCCGACACTTACGATGACAACGATCCGATTGGCGTGCTCGACGTAACCATCTCTTCCGGCCTGATCTTGGATGAGATTTTGGGAATCAAGGACCTGCGCACCGACAAGCGGATTGATTTTGTTGGCGGCATCCGCGGACTGGAGGAGTTGAAGAGGCGGGTCGACAGCGGTGAGATGAAACTTGCGCTGGCTCTCTATCCAGTTTCGATGAAGCAGCTGATGGATATTGCGGATTCGGGCAACATCATGCCCCCGAAGACCACTTGGTTTGAGCCGAAGCTGCGTTCGGGGCTTGTGATTCATAAGCTGGAATAGGGAATCCGGAGAGTCGGTATCAGGAAAGGCTTGTGCTGCCCCAAAGACTCCGCTTTTATGTTTTTGGGAAGGGAGGGCTGCGTGTATTGTCAGCCCCCTGGCAGTGCGCCGATGCTGATCTAGAAACTGTTGTTTAAATTTCCCGATAGGGCAGTATTCTATCAGGTTCTTTTGCGTTTGTTTCCGGCCTGTTTTCCCGGCTCTATTCGTCAGACGGCCTGCTGTCCTCTCATAAAATCGGCGAAACATCCTTGAAGACAATTCGCAAGATAGGCCTGAGCAAAATCAAACGAACTTTTATGTACTTTTATGTTGGCGGAAATTGTAAAAATGTATGACATTTCCGGCACAACCAACCGAAATATTCACTACTTTTGCGGCGAATTTCAAGAAATGCCGGAAATATATGCCTAACACTACATTCAAAGGTTTTGCTTATGGAGCGATAGCCGCAGCCAGCTACGGCTTGAATCCCCTTTTCGCCCTGCCGCTCTACAGTGCAGGGATGAACCCTGATTCGGTGCTGTTCTACCGCTATGGGATTGCCGTGGTGATGCTTTTCGTGCTGATGCTCGTCCAGAAACAGTCGTTTGCGCTGAAGAAGGCGGAGGTAGCTCCGCTTGTCCTCATGGGCATCCTTTTCTCTTTTTCTTCGCTTACACTTTTCATGAGCTATAATTACATGGATGCGGGCATCGCCTCCACCATCCTTTTCGCCTATCCGGTTCTGGTGGCCATTATTATGGCGGTCTTTTTCAAGGAAAAGGTGTCGTTTGTCACCATGTTCTCCATCGCCCTGGCCTTTACGGGCATCATGCTGCTCTATCGCGGCGAAGGCGGCAAGACCTTGAGTCTGCTGGGCGTATTGCTGGTGTTCATTTCTTCGCTGACTTATGCCATCTATATTGTGGGCGTGAACCGCTCTGTGCTGCGCGAGATGTCTACGCTGAAACTTACTTTCTATTCCGTACTGTTTGGAATGAGCGTTTATATCGTCAGACTGAAATTTGGCCTCATACTCCAGCCCATACCTTCGGCCGAACTTTGGCTGAATCCCGTCGGGATGGCGTTGTTCCCTACGATTATTTCGCTGATATTCATGACGAAGTCCATTCATTACATCGGCTCAACCCCTGCCGCTATCTTGGGGGCGCTCGAGCCTATTACGGCTTTGGTGATCGGCGTTACGATATTCGGCGAGGCGTTGACTCCCCGGATTATTCTGGGCATCATTCTGATACTGTCGGCGGTGATGCTGATTATCGTGGGGAAGTCGCTGATGCGGGCAATCCGTGTCCGCCTGTTGCACAAATAATACGGCAGGTTCATGATGCAGGATGATACCTACAAAACCATCACCGGCATGTCGGAAGCGGTGTTCACTGAAAAGCGGAGCAAGTTCATCGCGGCTGCCATTCCTGTGCGTACTCTTGAAGAGGTAAAGTCGCATCTTGAAGCCTGGCAGAAGAAATATTACGATGCGCGCCACGTGTGCTATGCCTATATGCTTGGTGCCGAGCGGAAAGACTTTCGTGCAAACGACAATGGAGAACCGTCCGGAACGGCCGGCAAGCCCATTCTCGGACAGATCAATTCGCGTGAGCTGACAGACGTACTGGTTGTCGTTGTGCGCTATTTCGGAGGCATCAAGCTGGGAACAAGCGGACTGATAGTGGCATACCGCACGGCGGCTGCCATGGCTCTGGACGAGGCGGAAATCATCGAAAAGACAGTTGACGATACGGTAACGGTGGCTTTTGAATATCCTTTCATGAACGATGTGATGCGCATCGTAAAGGAGGAGTCGCCTGAGATTCTGGAGCAGTCATACGACATGGACTGCCTGATGACGCTACGCATCCGCCGCTCGATGATGGAGAAGCTGCGTGCCCGTCTGGAGAAGGTGGAAACGGCGAGGATACTTGACCGGACAATTTAAACGACAGGCTCTTAAATGTTTTTTCACTGAAACTTTTGCTTTTACCGAAAGAAACGCTATCTTTGTAAAAAGACCTTAATTAGCGAGTTATGAGGCGTTTTGCTTGGCAGACAGTAGTGGCGATTGCCCTTTCTTTCACCGCTTGTGACAATCGGGAGGTGGAAGTCGTTCCTGCGGACATTGCTGAGCCGGCACCCTCAGACACGATAGAGGTTGTGCTTCCTTTTGAGCGGAGGACACTTTCCGCTTCCGACATTATCCTTGCCAAAGAGTTCCTTTATGACAAGTATACGCTTGAAGACACTTATCCTTATCAGGATACGGTGCGTTCGTTCAAGTGGGATATCATCCGCCAGTGTCTTGCCTTTGTCGAGAATATCCAGCTCGAGCCGCGTCACTGGGCCGTTCTGCAGAATTACAAGAACATGTATGGCGAAGCGCCGGTAGTTGCGAACTATGTGCGCAATGAATTTGACCGCGTTTCGGATACGCTGGGCGTCGAGCGCTATCAGTCGGTTCCCCTTTATCTTCCGGCTGATACGGTGACGCCCGTGCGCTACGGGCGCGACGGCTCGCTCGTCTATCTTCAGGGAAAGACAGGCAGCTATTGCCGTCTGGTTCCGGTGACGGTGGAAAGCGAGTGGCTGGCTCCGGAGAGGTATGTCAGGGAACTACCGGACACGACGTATTTTTCACATGTCATTTTTGTTGACCGGGGAGATCAGAATATAGCCACGCTCGAACGCAAGGCAAAAGGGGAGTGGCTTGTCCGGAGCATGAATCCTGCCACAACGGGACGGCATAACCCTCCTTACGGACACGACACGCCGCTCGGCATGTTCGTAATCCAGCAGAAGAAGCCGAAGATGGTTTTCCTTAAAGACGGTTCACAGGCTACGGGAGGGTATGCGCCCTATGCAAGCCGCTTTACGAACGGAGCCTACATTCATGGGGTACCGGTAAATGTGCCGCGCACGGCAATGATAGAATACAGCTGGTCGCTCGGAACGACTCCCCGTTCGCACATGTGCGTGCGGAACGCCACCTCACATGCCAAGTTTATATATGACTGGGCTCCGACATTCAATTCGCTTGTGGTGGTCATTGAATGACCGGAGCGGTAAGCGTCTGTTTGAATTTATATTGTCAGCTTTCCTTTCCTTTGCTTTTGCGGTCTGTTCTTATGTCAATTTCTGATTCCAAGCCATTTGCCGTAAGTCAGCATCCGCCAGACCCATTCCAATGGTCCGAACTTGAAGGCGGACATCCATCCTGCACTGAATGCCATTTGAAAAAGAAATACGGCCAGCACAACAATTTCGGTCTGTAACAATCCAAAAGTAGTCCCTAAGCCCATGCCAATGCCATAGAACAGAAACATACCGATAACGGACTGTCCGATGTAATTGGTCAAGGCCATCCGTCCTGTCGGTGCGAGCCACTTCCATGCCGTTCCGTTCTTTGTCCTCAGATAGAAAAGACCTGATCCGGCAGCGTATGCGAAGCCGAGCGGGTAGACGCTGGCAAGATAAAACACGCTGTGCATGGCGATGCCAAGCGGATGCCGGCCCATTGCGCTCCATGCGTAAAGGAAGGAGCAGGGAAGGCCTATTGCCAGACCGTAGCGGAACACTTTCGACAGCAGTGCCTTTTTCTCTTCCATATCGGCATATATCCGGTTCCGTCCGATGAAGAAGCCTGTCAGGAATAAGCCCAGCACCTTGAAGTAACGGTTGCCCTCTATAAACTCCTGCATCCGCACGAAAGCTCCCTGTACCAGAAACTGGAACACCGTGCCATAGTCTTCCGCGTCGCGCAGCCAATATGCGAAGTTGTCAGCGTTGATGCCATATCTTGCGCAATACATTTCCTGCAAGCGGACAAAGGGAAGTGCCAGACTGGTGTGGGTTATCTCGCAAACAAAATCTATAAGAACGGGCAGGAGCAGGAAAAAGGCTGCCCATCGGAGCAATCCCTTGTCAGACATGCGGCGGAAAAGAGGCAGCAGCATCCCAAGCAGCGCATAGAGCATCAGTATGTCGCCGCTCCAGATAAACATCAGGTGCATGAATCCGATGACAAGCAGCAGACCCATCCGCCGGTAGAAGATGCGGAAGCCGTTTGCTCCTTTCCGTTCCGCATTGCGGATGATAATGGAAAAGCCTATGCCGAACAGGAGGGAAAAGAGCGTATAGAATTTCCCGTCGACGAAGATATACAGCAGCCAGCGGGTTATGTTGTCTGCCGCGGCTGTACTCATTGATGATTTCACTTCCTGCGGAAGAAAATTATAGAGGGAAAACTCCGGGAAATTGGCCATGCAGATGCCCAGCAGGGCGAAACCGCGCAGGATATCCAGAATGGCAAACCGTTCTGACGCTTTTACAGGGGAAATGTCTTTTGTTGTATTCATCATTTATTGTTTTCTGTTTACCAATAAAACACTGCCTAATATGACTGCCAGTCCGGACAGTTGGACTGCCGTAATCTCTTCTCCGCCCAGACCGCCGATGATGACTGCCACAACCGGATTGACATATGCGTGGGTAGCCACTTCTGTTGCTGGACGTACTTTCAGCAGCCATACATAAGCGGAATAAGCCAGCAGCGAGCCGAATGTGATCAGATAGAGCAGCGACCACCATGCCGGGAGAGGAACAGACCGGAAAGATACTTCCTGCCATTCACCCGAAGATACGGCACATATCCAGAACATCAGACTTGCGAAAAGCATTTGCCATGCCGATCCGGCAAAGCCGTTCACCTCCTCTACCGCCGAGGAACGGTATTTGGCATAAAGCGAACCGAGCGACCACGAAATGCAGCCGGCCATCAGAATCAGGATGCCGTATTCGCTATGGGGAATGGCGGAACGCTCTGTATCCAGTTGCTCGATGTAAAGCATTCCGACACCGGCAAATCCCAGAAGGACTCCGGCGACGGTTGCCGTCCGGTGGAAGTTCCGCTTCCACATCGGCACATCCAGCAGCATAATCCATATCGCGGTGGAAGAGGCTACAATCGCCACCACGCTGCTGCTGACATACCGCTGCGCCAGCATGATGACCGCCATATCGGCAAAGAGCAGGACGATGCCGCTGACTGCCGAACGGCGGATCAGTGCAGGCTGCCAGACATTCTCGCCCCGCATCCGGCAAAGCGCAAGCAGAATTGCTCCTGCCGCGCTGAACCGCAATGCGCCGAGCAGGAACGCGGGCAGTCCGTCCAGCGCCACGCCTATGAAATAGTAGGTGGAACCCCATACCACATAAATCAGGAAGTAGGCGGTGATGACGGCGTACCGGTTGGCTGTGGCTTTCATGTCATTTCTTCCGTTCTTCTATGATACAATCGGCAGGAGCCTTGATGTTTTCGTCTATCGTGACGGAACCGATGGAATCTGCCACGATATGTCCGGACATGGGATTCTTGACGTTTGTAATCGTCCCGCATATGTCGGCTTCCAGTGTGGAATACTCGAAAGCGCGGTCGCAGGCGGCATCAAACGTGCAGTTCTCCAGTATCAGGTCGTGCGCATAGCAGAGCGGCTGTTCTCCTGTGATGTGGCAGTTCACCAGACGCAGGTTCTTCGAGTGCCATCCCAGATATTCTCCGTTCAGTTCGGAATCATAGATTGTCACGTTTTCCACTTCCCAGAAAGCGTCCTTGGTCGTTATCTTCGCATGGTGTATTTCCACGTTCTTTGCATATTGAAAGACGTATTTGCTGTCGCTTTCCAGGCCGTCCACGCGGATGTTGCTGCTGAACATGAAGGGATACGTGCCCCCATGCAGCCTGAGATTCCTGATACGGATGCGGTCGCACCTCCAGAACACCTCGTCCGCATCGTTCATTTCGACATTTTCAATCTCGATGTCGTTCATTTCCCGAAACATCTTAGGTGCGTCTATGACTGTATTCTTCATCGTCAGATGGTCGGAATACCACAGTGCGGAGCGTCCGCCAACGGCGAAGTAGCAGTCCTGTATGGTAAACCCGTGCACGTGCCAAAAGGGGTAGTTTCCCTCGAAGCGGCAGTTGGTCGCTACGATGTTGCTGCATTCCTTGATGGCAGATTCGCCAGCAAGGATGGTTACGTTGTCCAGGTGCACATCATGCGAGGCGAACAGCGGACGTTCGCCTCCAAATTCTTTGTCTTTAATCAGTTGCATATTATTTATCGTTCAAGTTTGTTGTT
Organism: Bacteroides gallinaceum; assembly: GCF_030373775.1. NCBI lineage: Bacteria > Pseudomonadati > Bacteroidota > Bacteroidia > Bacteroidales > Bacteroidaceae > Bacteroides > Bacteroides gallinaceum. The sequence goes on from NZ_JAUDEN010000034.1 coordinate 13,810, forward strand.
TATAATTCAAGTTTTCATGTCGCGTACATCTTCCGTTGAAATCAAAGCGCACATAAGCGATATTTGCCTGCCTGAGCCTGGCTGCCACTGCATTGATTACCCGGTCTTGTTTGTCAGACATAAAGCCGTGCATCAGGATAACCATAGGATAGGTTTTGCCGGAACGTAAATCCGGATGATAGACCATTGCAGACAAGTTGCCGGAACTCCCGACTATATTGATTGCATATTCCACGGCAGAAGAATCCCCTTCCGCTCCGGTTTTAACGCATTCCGTTTCTTCATTGCCTTTGCATGATATGCTGATGAAGAAAGAGAAAAATAGAATAAGTGCAGCCAGTTTCTTTCTGAGAAAAGGAATCATATTTATTTTTGATGAATGTCCGCATGTTACCAAATTAGCAAAGTTTAAACTGCCCAATTGCCCCACAGGCATGTTTTGGAACACTTTATGCAGGATATAAAACGTAAGACAATAAACATATGCATTATGAACCTGCTTGATTTTTACCGTCAATATCCCGACGAGGCATCCTGTGAGGAAGCCCTTCGCCGTTTCCGTGAGCATCATGGCCTGTTCTGTAGTCAATGCGGCGGTTTGCGCCTGAGCTGGAATCCGAGCCACAAGTCCTGGACGTGCATGGATTGCAAACATGAGATGCAACTTCGTTCCGGTACGGTAATGCAAGGCAGTCATCTGCCTGTTCGTGACTGGTTTGCTGCCATGTTCCTTCTGACGGCGACAAAGCGTGCCATATCCACCAAGGAGATACAGCGCCAGATTGGCCGTAAGCGTTACCAGCCTGTATGGGAGATGGTACACAAGCTGCGCGACGTGATGGGCAAGCGCGACGGACGCTACCCTCTCCATGGGGACATGGAGGTTGACGAGGGCTTCTTCTCCACGGAAACGCCCGAAGAACAGAAAGATTGCCCGTTGAAGCGCGGACGGGGAAGCCAGCGCAAGACCCCTGTCCTTGTCATGGCGGAAAGCAGCCTGCCAAAGACGCCTCCGGCCAAGAAGTACAGTACGCCCAAGAGTGTCGGGCATATAAAGATGCAGGTCATCGATGATTTCAAGGCTTCCACCATTACCGGCAAGATTAGGCAAGGAACGGACGGGAATGCCGATGTGACCACGGACGGGTTCAGCAGCTATGCCTCTCTTGGAAAGGGCGGGGTGGCATCCTCCCATCATGCCGTCGTTACGGACGACAAAAGGAGTGTCGGGAAAGTCCTGCCATGGGTACACATTGTCATCAGCAACGCCAAGAGGAGCATACTGGACACTTACCATGACATAAAAGCGGAGTTCCTCCAGCTCTACCTCAACGAGTTCTGCTACAAGTTCAACAGAAGGTATTTCGGATGTAGCCTCTTTGAAAGGCTTGAACTTTGTGCGTGTTCCTATAGGGCGGACTTCAAACATAGAATTTACTAATTGGCAACTTGCGGACATTCATTTATTTTTGTTTAATTTTCATTTCTGATTTTCAGCTATTGCAAACCTTACGCTCACGTTTCCGCTGCCCAAGGCTGCGGCAAGCCCTTCGGGACTGTCTGTCTGCCCCAGACGTGTGTAGCTGTAACCGGATGGAAAGGTTTCATAAAAGAGAACAACGCAGGACGAGCCATAGAGCATCAGGTCGCCCGTCCGGATAGTTCCCGGCCGGTAACTTTCCGTAGGCAGACTGCTGTCCAGATAATGGTATTTTTCGTTGCCGTTCATCTCGTTCATGTCCAGCGTAAGGGGAAGCATGGCTGCAAAGGCCCGTGCCGCGTCGTTGTCTTCAAGCGTGGCAGAAAATGACGTTCCGTTTGCTGAGATCGTAATGTTTCTTTCCATAAGTTCGTTGTTGTTACCGTTGTTGTCATCAGTGTTTTCTTCATTGCCGCCTTCGCCTTCATCCGATGGCAGTGCCGGAGTTTCCGTCTTTTCTTCCGTCGGGTCATCGTCCGAACAGGCAGTAAGGGCGTTTGCCGTGAGAAGGAGGAGAGTTGCCAGTCCCCAGCAGTTGATCAGCCGTTTCATATCACTTCAGGTATTGGTTATAAAATGCCGCAATCTTGCCGAACGGTATCTTTCCCAGATTGTCGTACAGGTCGGTATGGCTGGCTCAGCTGCCTGCGCATTTCGTAACGGGCATCGGCGTTGTCATTGGCATCGAAATAACCGTTGGCAGTTCCCCGGCAGATGTCATACATGGTGGATGCCACCGTTGCCTTGACGCGCGTGTCCATAGCCGCCGCATTGATGGCGAAACCGCCGAAACCGCAGATGCCGAGTATGCCGATGCGTTCAGCGTCCACATCGTCACGGGTGGCCAGATAATCCACTGCTGCACTGAAATCTTCCGTGTTGATGTCCGGAGATGCCACACTGCGTAGCTGTCCGCCGCTTTCTCCGGTAAATGAAGGGTCGAAAGCGATGGTCAGGAATCCGTGTTCGGCCAATGTCTGCGCATAAAGTCCCGATGCCTGCTCCTTCACCGCTCCGAACGGGCCGCTGACAGCTATCGCCGGGAGCTTGCCTTCCGCATTCTTCGGAATATATAAGTCGGCGGCAAGCGTGATGCCGTATCGGTTGTGGAAAGTAATCTTGCTGTGGGTTACTTTGTTGCTTTGGGGGAAAACCTTATCCCATCCGGCTGTCAGGTTCAAATGCTCTTCCTGAAACTTCATCGTGCGGTCGTTTTGTGCAAAGCCTGTCATGTTGAAAGCCAGCAGACCAGCGGTGAGGATTGTCATTAACTTCATATGCTTATGCTTTTTTGATGGTTGCTCCTGTATTGTTTCATGTTGCAAAAGTAGTTGTTTGCATGCATACGGCGAATACCTGTATGGTGGATAAAAGTACCTCTTTTACGGATTTGTCTCAGATTCCATCTGCTGAATATCAACAACGTACCCCTGTTACGGGAAAAAGTACCCCATTTACGTTTATCCGGCGGACGCATTTTTTACTTTATATGGAAAAGACTACCTTTGCGGCAAACAATAGAAAAGCTGTATGGAAATAATAGAAGCAGATACCATTGAACAGTACAATCGTTTCTTTGGTTTTCAGACCAGGCATCCGCTGGTGAGTATTGTACATTTCGACCGTTCGGAAAACCAGCCGACGCATAAGATGACGTTCGGATTCTATGCGCTGTTTCTGAAAAAGACGGTGGGATGTACCATCAATTACGGAAAAACAAAATACGACTTCGACGATGAAACCGTGGTCTGTTTCGCTCCGGGGCAGACGGTCGGCATTCACCGTATCGAAGACGGCCCCGTGCCTGAAGCTGACGCGCTGCTGTTTCATCCCGATTTCCTGCTCCGCACCCCATTGGCGCAGAAGATGAAACAGTATAGCTTTTTTTCGTATGCGTCCAATGAGGCGCTTCACCTGTCAGCAGATGAACGCTCCATCGTGCAGGATTATATGAGCAAGATAGCCCATGAACTGGAGCATCCCATCGACAAGTTTTCCAAACCGCTGATAATCTCCAATATCGAGGTGCTGCTCAACTACTGCATGCGCTTCTATGAACGCCAGTTTGTCACTCGCGAAGTGCTGAACAACGATATCCTTGTCCGTTTCGAGCAGTTGCTGGACGAGTATTGGGATTCCGGCACGGCACGTTCGCAGGGACTGCCCACCGTGAAATATTTTGCCGAAAAAGTTTGCCTTTCTCCCAACTATTTTGGCGATCTGGTGAAGTCGGAAACCGGCAAGACTCCGTATGAACTGATCCAGGTCAAGATAACGGAAATAGCAAAGAACGCCTTGCTTGATCCGGACCTGAATACGAAGCAGATTGCGGATATGCTGGGCTTTCAGCATCCGCAGCATTTTCTGCGCTTCTTTAAGAAGCAAGTCGGGTATACGCCGAAAGAATACCGGGCAATGAATTGAGTGTTGGGGCTGCAGACGTTTGTCGGCGTTCCTGATTCCGGCGGATCCGGAGCGGAGAAATATTGATTTCTTTCTGAAAATTAGTGCGGTATGTAAAAAAAACTTGTAACTTTGCACCCGAATTACCGGATTTTTCGTTTCATGTCTTATCTGATGAACTGTTTTCAGCGCCGCTCCGGTTGGGGCTGTGCTGCGCGGAGGATTTTGTTTTCCGCTTTGCTGCTTGTTCTTCCATGTGCCTATGTCGGTACGGGTGTGTTGCGCTCAGAGGTTTCCGTTACGGACGCGAAAGCCGAAAAGAATGAGATTGTCCGTCTTTACCGTTCCATGCAGCTTGAAGGGGTAGTCAATTGGAAGGCCTTCCGTCAGGCGGTGGCCGGATACAACAAGATCGCGGGGAAGAAACGCGAGGTTCTTACACTGATCGACTTCTCGAAACCTTCCACCGAAGAGCGTCTGTATGTGTTTGACATGAAACACCGCAGGATGCTTTATTCTTCTGTCGTTTCGCACGGAAAGAACAGCGGGGAAAACTATGCGCGTTCATTCTCGAACAAGGTGGGCTCTTATAAAAGTTCCCTCGGATTTTATCTTACCTCTTCAACCTATCAGGGAAAAAACGGCTATTCACTGCTTCTTGACGGACTTGAGAAAGGCATCAACGACCGTGCGCGCGAGCGTGCCATTGTGGTTCACGGAGCCTCCTATGCCAATCCTTCCGTAGCCAAGGGAGGCCGTCTGGGCAGAAGCTTCGGCTGTCCTGCGCTTCCAACCGCACTTGCCCGTCCTGTCATCGATGCCATCAAGGGCGGGAGCGTGATGTATATCTATGCCGAGAATCCCGACTATCTTGCCAACAGCTCCATCCTGCGTCCTTCCGACCTGCTCTGACCGGGGCGTTTCCGTCCGGCCAGGGTTTATCTCAGGTCGATGATTTCCGCGTCCGGATACTTTGACCTGTCAAACCGGAAAGCCGAGTCGTTCAGATTCTGCTTCGTCTGGTACGACTGCACATAAAATTCCTGCTTTTCTCCGTTCTGCAGCGTGATGCAGATGTATTGCGGCTGCGAGGCGGACGACACGTTGATAGTGATGCTCTTTACGTCCTGTTCCGTTTCGGGCGTCAGCGTCACTTCCTCTCCCTGTTTCCCTTTATGGGATTTTGTTCCGGCATACCGGTAGTTGAATCCCTGCTTGTATGAGTTGACCAGCGCGTAAGGGTTTACGCTCTGCACTTCTTCGGGAGAAGGTTCGGAAACGTTCACTTCGTCGTTCTGCTTCACGTAGCTCCATTGGGTAGTTCCGTCAAACCATGTTTCTATCCCTCCGCAGTTCAGGTAAAACTTGTTTCCCTTCACTTTCAGCGTTCCGTCCTGGGTGCCGCCGAAGCGGATGCTGACAGCTCCTGCCTGCTGGTAGGACGCTGCCATCTTGTCGAGTATGGCACGTGCCTTTGCGTCATGTTGGGCGAACCCTCCCAGGCATGTCAGCAAAAATCCGGCCAGTAAAATGTTTTTCCGCATGTTCTTGTCTGATTGAATTTGTTTCTTGTTTTCGGAGGCCGGCAATCAGTTCTTCAGATTGCTCATGCGCATTTGCAGGTCGTTTTCGTCTACGCACAGCACGTCGCGCGCTTTGCTTCCGTTTGTCGGACCTACGATGCCCGCATGTTCCAGCTGGTCCATGATGCGCCCTGCACGGTTGTAGCCGATGGAAAACTTCCGTTGGATGAGCGACGTAGAGCCTTGCTGGTGGTAAATGAGCAGCCGCGCCGCTTCTTCAAACAGCGGGTCAAGCTTGTTCATGTCTACCTCGGAGGATGAAGAAGAGCCGCTGTTTTCATCCACTTCAGGAAGCATGAAAGCGGTCGGGTAGCCCTGCTGCCGGCTGATGTAGGCTACAATGTCTTCCACTTCCGGCGTGTCGACGAACGCACACTGCACGCGCACCGGGTCATTTCCCTGCAGGTACAGCATGTCGCCCTTACCGATCAGCTGCTGTGCTCCCGGGCGGTCCAGAATGGTACGCGAGTCCATCATCGAAGCCACGCGGAAAGCCACGCGTGCCGGGAAGTTCGCCTTGATCGTACCTGTGATGATGTTTGTGGTCGGACGCTGGGTAGCGATGATGGCGTGGATGCCCACCGCACGTGCCAGCTGGGCGATACGGCAGATCGGCAGTTCCACCTCTTTTCCCGCCGTCATGATCAGGTCGCCGAACTCATCGATGATGACCACGATGTAGGGCAGGAAGTGATGTCCGTTTTCCGGATTCAGTTGCCTGTTGATGAATTTCTTGTTGTATTCCTTGATATTCCGGCATCCGGCGTCGCGCAGCAGTCCGTATCGCGTGTCCATTTCCACACACAGCGAGTTGAGCGTCTGCACCACTTTCGATGTATCGGTGATGATGGCGTCTTCCGCGTCGGGCAGTTTGGCCAGGTAGTGCCGTTCGATAGGCGCGTACACGGCAAATTCCACCTTTTTCGGGTCGATTATCACGAATTTCAGTTCGCTCGGGTGCTTCTTGTAGAGCAGCGAGGTTACGATTGTGTTCAGGCCGACTGATTTACCCTGGCCCGTAGCACCTGCCACCAGCATGTGGGGAGCTTTTGCCAGGTCCACCATAAACACTTCGTTCGTGATGGTTTTTCCGAAAGCCACCGGAAGGTCGAAAGTCGTTTCCTGGAATTTCTTGCTCATCAGGATCGACCGCATGTGCACGATGCGCGGGTTGGCGTTCGGCACTTCGATGCCGATGGTTCCTTTTCCCGGAATCGGCGCGATGATGCGGATTCCCAAGGCCGACAGGCTCAGTGCGATGTCATCCTCCAGGTTGCGTATCTTGGATATCCTCACCCCTTCGGCAGGCGTGATCTCATACAGCGTTACGGTCGGTCCCACGCTGGCTTTGATCGAGCTGATTTCGATACCGAAACTTCTCAGCACTTTGATGATGCGGTCTTTGTTGGCCGTCTGCTCCTCCATGTCGATTGTCGGCGTATTGTCGTCGAAATCGTTGTGCAGCAGGTCGATTGTAGGGAACTGGTAGTATTCCAGATCCAGACGCGGGTTGTAGGGCTGGTCTATTTTCCCCCGGTATTCCTTGTCCTCCTCCTTCGTTTCGCTGCTCACCTCAAAGACCGGTTCCTTTTCTTCGCCTTTGTCTGCATCTTCTTCCTCTTCGCCGCCGTTCTCTTCGTCCCCTTCAGCGTTTCCCTCCGTTGCATAGTCTGTTTCCGCGAAGTCTTCCTCTGCGGCAGGCTCTATTTCAAGCGGCTGTTCCTTCTCTTCAGGACTTGCGCTGACAGGCAGTTCGATGGCAGGGGCCGGTTCGCTGTCCTCTTCGCTTTCGTCTGCCGCTTCCGCCTGCGCGGTCATTTCAGGCTGTGCATTGTATGGCGTGAAAGCCCGTTCCTCCTTCTGCGTCACTTCCTCCTTGTTTTTCTTCAGCGACGGATGCAGTGCCTTCCGCACCACGAAAATCGTCTTCTTGCTCAGTGCGATGCTGAAAAGCACGGCTGTGGTGATGAGCAGGAGAATCAGTCCCGGCGCTCCGATCTGCGACTGGATCCAGAGGCAGGAGTTATACCCGTGGAGCCCGCCCGGATAGATGAACGAATCGCTGAACGTCTTTCCGAAGATGAATGCCAGCGTCACCGAACACCAGATCATAGTTACCATACATCCCAGAAACCAGCGCGTCAGGTTAAAGTTGTAGGCTTTCATCAGTTTCATGCCCGCTATGACGAGAAACACGATGATCAGGAAAGCCGGAATCCCGAAACAGTCGTTTATCAGAAATTCTGCCGCCTGCGCTCCTTTCGCTCCTGCATAGTTCTGTATGTGGTTGTTCGTGCTCAGCAGCTCTCCGTGGTTCGGGTGGTCAAGGATGCTCTGGTCGTTTCCTCCGGTAAAGAAGAACGAGCAGAAGGCCAGCACGAGGTATACGCCGAATATCACGCAGAACAGCCCGATGATGAAATGGGCCGTTTCACTTTTCAGCGCGGTGACTGTTTTCGCCATTATCACTTTCTTCTGTCCCGTCTTTTCCGTATTTTTTGACGTTTTGTTATCTGCCTTTTTCATGATTGAATATGCTTTATTTCATTTGTGCAGTGCAAATGTACGAATAAAAGTAGAACTGAGAAATTTTTTTTGTACCTTTGCAGTTCAATTGGAAAGAGAGTATGAAAGATAATGATGCGCGAGCTATATTTGACAGAAATACGGTGGAGTTTGTGACTGTATCCGCAGAGTTCTGCGGATTTCTGGAACGGGTTTCCGAAAAGAAACGAAAGGCGTTTGTCGATACGTCGCTCAAGCTGTTGCCGTTGCTGTATCTGAAGGCTTCTTTGCTGCCCGAGTGTGTCCGTCTTGATGAAGCAGATCCTGAAACATTTGTTACGGAAGGAGATTATGAGCTGGTCCGTTCGTCGGTCAGCGCTCTTTTGGCCGAGTATGACGACTATCTGGATGTCTTTCTGGATGATATGGTATACAGCGACACGCCTATCCGCCAGACCGTTTCAGAGGGAATGGCCGACATTTACCAGTCGCTCAAGGATTTCATCTGCGTTTTTCAGCTGGGACTTGACCGGACGATGAATGACGCGCTGGCAGTCTGCCGCGAGCAGTTTGCCGAATTTTGGGGGCAAAGGCTGCTCAATGTCATGCGTGCCCTTCACGATGTCAGATACCGCCAGTTGGCAGCCGGAGAGGCAGAAGAGGATGAGAATGATATTTTTGGTGAGAAAATTACAGAAGAAGAGTTGTATGAGGGGCTTGAGATGGGGGACGATGAATAAAAAGTTGCTTTGAAAATGACAGATTTTCCGAAAACAATTGACAAACAGACAATATCCGCACTGCCTAAGGTGACCTTTCCCGGCAGGATTTTCGTAATAGATACAGAGGATGCCGCCCGACGTGCGGTCGATTACCTGAATACACATGTGCTGGTGGGGGTTGATACCGAAACGCGCCCTTCTTTCCGCAAGGGCCAAAGCTTCAAGGTTGCGCTTCTGCAGCTTTCTACTGCCGACGTGTGCTTCCTTTTCCGTCTTAACGTGATCGGACTGCCGGATTTTCTGGAGGATTTCCTGCAGAATGACGTGCTGAAGGTGGGGCTTTCGCTCAAGGATGATTTTCTGATGCTGCGCAGGCGTAACAAGAAGGACCCGCGCGTGGGGAACTGGGTGGAGCTTCAGGATTATGTATCTCATTTCGGCATTCAGGAAAAGAGCCTGCAGAAGATTTACGCCCTGCTTTTCGGCGAAAAGATTTCAAAGAACCAGCGTTTGTCAAACTGGGAGGCGGATGTGCTTTCCGAAGGGCAGAAGGCTTATGCGGCTACCGATGCCTGGGCGTGTGTGCGTATCTTTCAGTTTCTGGAAGAATTGAAAGGAAAGAAAGAAATCTAGAAAAATCAAGTTTATGTATATCGTTTATTTGAAACCCGGCAAGGAGGAATCGCTCAAGCGTTTCCATCCGTGGGTGTTTTCCGGCGCCATAGCCCGCATAGAGGGGGAGCCGGAAGAAGGTGAAGTGGTAGATGTCTATACTTCACGGAAAGAGTTTGTGGCCCGCGGCCATTACCAGGTGGGAAGCATCGCTGTCCGCGTGCTTACATTCAGGCAGGAAGAGCCGGTCGACCAGGCGTTCTGGGTGCGCAGGCTGCAGGCGGCTTATGATTTGCGGCGTGCGTTGGGACTGGCAGGCGATCCGCTGAACGACACTTACCGCCTGGTGCACGGTGAAGGCGACAACCTTCCCGGACTCATTGTCGATGTCTATGGCCATACGGCTGTCATGCAGGCGCATTCGGCAGGCATGCACCTCGACCGCATGAAAGTGGCAGAGGCCATCGACCGGGTGATGGGAGATGTCATACAGAACATTTATTATAAGTCGGAAACCACATTGCCTTACAAGGCCGATCTGGTAGGAACTGAAAACGGTTTCCTGAAAGGCGGATGCCAGGAGAATGTGGCGATGGAAAACGGAATGAAGTTTCATGTCGACTGGCTGAAAGGGCAGAAGACCGGATTCTTTGTCGACCAGAGGGACAACCGCGCCCTGCTTGAACGCTATTCCCGCGGGCGTTCGGTGCTCAACATGTTCTGCTACACCGGAGGCTTCTCGTTTTATGCCATGCGCGGGGGGGCGAAGCTGGTTCATTCGGTCGACAGTTCTGCCAAGGCGATCGACCTTACCCGCCAGAACGTTGAACTGAATTTCCCGGGCGACAGCCGCCACCAGGCTTTTGCAGAAGATGCCTTCAAGTTTCTCGACCGCATGGGCGATCAGTATGATCTCATTATTCTCGATCCCCCTGCGTTTGCCAAACACCGTGACGCGCTGCGCAATGCGCTCCGGGGCTACACCAAACTGAATGCCAAGGCACTCGAGAAGATCCGTTCCGGCGGCATTCTTTTTACTTTCTCCTGTTCGCAGGTGGTGAGCAAGCAGGATTTCCGGAGTGCTGTGTTTACGGCTGCCGCGCAGACAGGCCGCAGCGTGCGGATTCTTCATCAGCTGACCCAGGCTCCCGATCATCCGGTAAATATCTATCATCCCGAAGGGGAATACCTCAAGGGACTTGTGCTGTATGTAGAGTAGGGCAGGCGCTGAACTGAAACATAAAAAAGAGAGAGGCTGAACTCAAAATAAGATTTGAGACAGCCTCTCTCTGCTTTTCAGATTCGGGTTTTCCGGACTTTTCTTCTGGTTTGCTCAGATGATTTTATTTTATGAATTTAACGTGAGTTCGATATAAGGAATAAAATTATTCATTAGAAAATCAAGAACATAGCGATAAGTGTATTAAATTTATAGTGATCAATTGTAGCTTTTAAGCGATTACCACTATGTTCTCAGAGCCTAAAGTTACGGAATTTCATTGTATGGCGGATGACTTTTGCAAGGAATTTGCCAAAGTATAGGAAAAATGCATGGTTGAAGACAGGAGCCATAAGCATCGGAACAAGCCGAATCGGATGGGCGATGCGGACAAAATCCTGCTGAGAAAACGCGCTTTAATTGAAACGGTCAATGACGAGCTGAAGAATATTGCCCAAATTGAACACTCCAGGCACCGCTCCTTCAACAACTTCATTGCAATTCGCTTTCCGCCATAGCAGCGTACTGTTTCTTTGAGAAGAAACTCGCCATAGACTTTTGTCAAGGACGGACAACTTACTATGTTTTGAATTATATCGAATTCACGTTGATTTACTTTTGGCATATTTGTGTGGGCATCGGTCTCAGTAATTTTTCTTAGGTTTCATATGTTTCCTAAAATAAACTTTTAAAAGAATTTAAGATTATATTTCCAAGAAAAATGTTTTCTGTTATTATCGTAACTTTAGATTTTTTTATTCCCATATATAGTAAATTCGCTTGATTTTGGTTTAAAATAAAAATAATAAATTATGTTCTGGCTTATTACATGCTTCTATTTGTTGATAGAAAGAAGAAGAAGGAGCGATACTTAATAATACTCCCATTCTTGTATCTCTTTCTGTGAAGCTACACCAATACTTGGAAAATTCATCTTCTGGATATGTGATTTCCTTTCCGACAGGGTCTGCTATATAGAAATAATAAACTCCTTTTTTCCTTTTTATCTTATAGAGTACGACAAAATGTTTCTGATTCCAGTGTAAAATACATGGAGAAGAGAATTCATTTATTAACTGTTTCACATTGAATTTAATACCTTGGGTATGAAATCCTATTTTTTCAGCTGCTTCACTGATACCTAATAAAGAAACTCCATTTTTGGAAATGTAACATTTCTCTCGTAAAATATTGAGGGAATAATATTTCCCATAAAAAGCAGCTATCATTTGTAAACATGCTGGGCCACAATATATGTAATTTTATAAAGCATTGATATTTTGTATTATATCATTGTATTATAACGAGTGATGTATGATTTAGTACCATTTTAGTATCGCTATTTCATCTTACTCTTATCACATGTCCTATCACATAAGTGGCATGTTTTTCAAAATAGGAAAGTCAGAAATATAAGTCAGGCAAGATAAGACTTAGAACTTATAATGTATTGTAATAAGCTAAATCACTTATTTCTCCATTTTATAAGTCAATTAACTTATAATATTTTGGTCGGTAGAGATATTATTTATACCTTTGCATTGAACAGTAATTAAACGGATTCAATCTATGTATGCAACCATTTCTGCCGATATAGTTTCGTCCACATCTTTGTGTATTGAAGAAACCATTGCTTTGAAGCAAAGGATAGAAGATTTATTTTCTGTCCTCGAAAAGAGATTTCCCGGATTTTGGGGCAGGTTAATAAAGGGAGATTACATAGAGTGCCTGTTGCCTTCAGCTAAGGACGGCTTCAGAGTTGCTCTTATTATTAAGAGTTGCATTAAGTCTTTTCCTATTGCAGAACCGAAAAAGAAAAAACTGTTCCAAGCATACGGAATCCGTATAGCTATGGGAATAGGTAATATGCGTATTGTTGATAAGGAACACGGCATAATGGATGGAGAGGCGATCTATTTATCGGGACGGACATTAAGCGGAATGGGGACTCCAAACAAAAATGGTACATTCCTTATTGAACCTGCTGATATGCAACTAAAACCGGCATTACAGACTGTTGGTATGCTGACCGATGCCTTGCTCAATAATGCTACAAAGCGGCAGAGTGAAGTCATTTATTATAAACTTTTGTCTAAAAGCGAGCAAGAAATAGCAGATATATTAGGTGTAAAGCAGTCTGGAATAAACCAGCACTCGACTTCTGCTAAATGGTATTGTATAGAGGAGGCATTAAATTACTTTGAACAACTAAATTTTGAAAACGCATGAATAGCTGGTTATTATTAAGCCTGTTGATGGCTCATGTGATTGGAGATTTCTATCTGCAAAGCGATAAATACTGCAAGAGGAAAGAAGAATCAAGACTTAAAAGCCTTTTTTTGTATGTTCATTCCATAATCATAGGACTGCTTTCATGGGCATTTGTTCCAACAGTTGATTTTGGGGTTTATGCGTTGCTCATATTTGTAACACATTTGATGATTGATGCGGTAAAATCATTTATGCACAAAGGACTGTGGGTATTTTTAATAGACCAGATTGCCCACATCATAATTCTGTGTTTTATTGCGCATCAATACGCATCACAATGTTATTTGCCAATTCAAGACATAGACTTCCTTGACCAAATATCCATTCCTGCATTTATGTTTGCCATATTATGTTGCCTGAAACCTACCAACATTCTTATAAAACTGATATTGGAACGATATAAAATAGGAGAAGATGAATCTTGCAAAAGCATGAAAAATGCGGGGGCACTTATCGGAAATTTAGAAAGAATCCTAACATTGGTATTTGTTTTAATCGGTCAATATGAAGCAGTGGGATTCATAATAGCCGCAAAATCTTTACTTCGTTTTAAAGAAACAGATACAGCCAAGACTGAATATGTATTAGCTGGGACTTTGTTGAGTTTTGGCATTGCAACTATATGTGGATTAATGGTGAAAAACTTTTTTAATACGATATGAATTA
>NZ_JAUDEN010000035.1:0-26829 GCF_030373775.1 Bacteroides gallinaceum
GAAGAGAACAACAATAAAGATGGCATGTGAAATGAAAAAACAAGCTCATTTACACATGCCGCCTTATATTTTTTGAACATTTACTGAATGTCCCCAAATAAAAAAACGCACGGAGATACGAAAACTCGTCTTTTCTATCTCCGTGCGGCTGTATTATTCAAAAGGCAGCTTAAAGCGCCTCATACTCTTTTCCCAATCACTCTTCTGCCGAGAACTCCTTGATCCGCTGTTCTTCGCTCAGACGGCAGATCAGCAAAGTGTCATTCTTTTCTGCCACGATATAACCGTCCAGTCCCTGCACCACCACTTTCTTTTCCTGCGTGGCATGTATGATGCAGTTGCGCGTTTCATACACCTTAACATTCGGTCCGATGCACACATTGTTGTGAGCGTCGCGCTTGGAATTTTCATGCAGCGATCCCCACGTACCCAGATCGCTCCATCCGAACGAAGCCGGAAATACATAGATTTCGTCCACTTTTTCCATAATGGCATAGTCAACGGAAATGTTTTCGCACGTAGGGAACAGTTCGTCCACCATTTCCTGCTCCTTATCCGTGTAATAGTAAGGAAGCATCCGCTCAAATACTTTTGCCATCGTCGGCTGATAGACACGGATTGCATTCACAATCGTGTTTACGTTCCACACAAAGATTCCCGCGTTCCAGAAGAAATTGTTGCGCTGCAGGTAACGTTCCGCTGTTGCCAGGTCCGGTTTCTCCTTAAAGGCATCCACACGGTAGATTTCCTTGTTTGAAGGACATGGCAGCGACAAGTCCGCCTCTATATATCCGTATCCGGTTTCAGGCCGGTTTGCTTTCATTCCCAACGTAACGATGGCATCTGAATCAGCCGTGAACTTCATGGCTGACAGAACGACACGTGCAAACTCGCGCTCGTTCATCACGATATGGTCACTCGGCGTAACGACAATGTTTGCTTTCGGGTTCTTCGCCTTGATCTTCCAGCTTACATAAGCGATGCAAGGAGCCGTATTGCGGCGGCAAGGTTCCAGCAGCACATGCTCTTGCGGTATTTGCGGAAGCTGCTCTTTCACGATAGAAGCATACTTTGCAGAAGTAACCACCCAAATGTTTTCGGGCAGACATACATCTCTGAAACGGTCGGCAGTCAACTGGATAAGTGTCCGTCCGCATCCCAGCACATCAATGAACTGTTTCGGCATTTCGGGACTGCTCATCGGCCAGAAACGACTGCCTATGCCTCCGGCCATAATGACAACATGATTATTTGCAGGGTTCATAAATACTACACTTTTTGTAACGTTACAAAGGTAATATTATTTTTCTGAAAAACCCTGTATAACAAAACCTTTTTTATCAGAATTCCGCCTTTCGGCATACGTAGAAAATATCCGTTCCGCCCTTGATGCAAGAACAGAAACGGATATGGCTTCAGGCTCCGGAAAGCGGGAGCCATTCATTTCTTTTTCTTCCAAAGATTGCTCATGTCCTCCAAAGTCTTGCCCTTCGTTTCGGGAACAAGCTTCCAAACAAACACGGCAGCAAGGACACAGATGACACCATACAGACTGTATGCAAACATATGGCCGAACTTATCGCCCATATCGCCCGCGCTCATGTTGTAAAGCGGAAGGAAGGTGGACGAAACGATAAAATTGAAAATCCACTGAAAGGCTACAGCGATTGCAACAGCGGCTCCACGGATGGTGTTAGGGAAAATCTCTGAAATCAGCACCCAGCAGATCGGCCCCCAGCTGAACATGAATGAAGCACTGTATATCATGATGCTGACAACAGGAAGTACCGGAGGTATCCCGGAAACCAGATTGCAGACAGCCACGCCGAAGGCGCCGACAGCCATTCCGATTGAACCTGCAATAAGCAGCGGACGGCGCCCCAGCTTTTCTACCGTAAATACGGCAAGCAAGGTGAACAGAAGATTGACAATGCCCATAAAGACTGTCTGTACCATCGGACTGCCCATGCCCATCGTTTCAAATATGCGTGGGGCAAAATAAAGCACAGCATTGATGCCCACAGCCTGCTGGAATACGCTCAGCATGATGCCGACGAATATGACCAGCCACCCGTAAGTGAACAGACGCTCGGTCTTCTCTTCGGCAGTGGACTTGATGTCGGCCAGAATTTCTTTTGCCTTGGAGAAACCGTTGATGCGGACAAGCACTTGCAACGCCTTCTCATCCTTTCCGCTCATCGCCAAATAGCGGGGCGTTTCGGGAACCAGCAGCACCAGCAGAGAAAAAACCGCTGCAGGAACCCCTGCGCTGAGAAACATCAGACGCCAGCCCGTTTCAATGGTCCAGGCCGCTTCTCCCGGATTCAGAATCTGATTTACGCCTTCCACAGCCTTGACGGCCGGATTCACGTTGTCGCCTAAGATCAGGAAGTTGACGATGTAAACGATGAGCTGGCCGGAAATGATTGCAAACTGATTCCACGACACCAACGTACCGCGAATGTTGCTTGGAGCTATTTCTGCAATATACATCGGACAGATAGCTGAAGCCAGCCCGACTCCTATCCCTCCTATAATACGATAAATGTTGAATGCCACGAGCAGAGGAAAAGTCGGTTTTCCATGCTCGAAAAACAGAAACTCCGGATCATAGGTTCCCAAAGCTGCGACGAGAAACAAAATGCCGGCAACAAAGAGCGTGCGCTTACGTCCGTAGTGTGAGGCCAGAAAGCCGGAAACGGCACTGCCGACAATGCACCCAATCAGTGCGCTTGACGAAGTGATGCCATGCACCGCATCCGTATATGCAAAGTCCGAGGCTCCCATAAAGAAAGCCTGAAGCCCCTTTTCCGCTCCAGAAATGACTGCCGTGTCATAACCGAACAGCAGTCCGCCAATTACGGCAACAAGTACGACTGAAAAAAGATAAGCCTTGCTGCCTTTTTCCGTATGATTCATGATATTAAATTTTATATCCAACGAAAAATGGAAGACCCGCAGGCAGGCCTTCCATTCCGATGACAGTGTTAACAGTACATATTCACTATAGCTTCATACAGTTCCTGCTTTCCGCTCGTCTGTTTCGGTTCGCCGACAGTCTTCGCATAAGCCACAACATCTTCCAGCGTAAGCTTGCCGTCTTCAAAGTCCTTTCCCTTTCCCGAATCAAACGAAGCATACCGGTCGGCAAGCATTTTTCTGTAAGGAGATTCTTCCAGCAGCTTGGCTGCACTCAGCAGGGCGCGCGCCATCACATCCATGCCGGCAATATGAGCGATGAAGATGTCTTCCAGATCGGTAGAATTGCGGCGAGTCTTGGCATCAAAGTTCGTGCCGCCGTTGCCCAAGCCTCCGTTACGGATAATCTGCATCATCGCCTGAACCAGCTCATAGTTGTCTATCGGGAACTGGTCTGTGTCCCATCCGTTCTGGTAGTCGCCGCGGTTAGCGTCGATAGAACCCAGCATACCGTTATCTACAGCGACGCAAAGTTCGTGTTCAAAGGTATGTCCGGCCAGTGTAGCATGGTTCACTTCAATGTTCACCTTGAAATCCTTATCAAGATTATGGGCTTTCAAAAAGCCGATGACGGTTTCCGTATCCACATCATACTGATGCTTTGTCGGTTCCATCGGCTTCGGTTCAACAAGGAAAGTTCCTGTAAACCCGTGTGCACGGCCATAATCGCGGGCGATAGTCAGCATCTGAGCCAGATGTTCTTTTTCACGCTTCTGGTCAGTATTCAGAAGCGACATGTAACCCTCGCGTCCGCCCCAGAACACATAATTCGTACCTCCCAGTTCGATTGTGGCGTCGATGGCATTCTTTATCTGAACGGCAGCCCGCGCAACGACATCAAAGTCGGGATTTGTTGCGGCTCCGTTCATATAGCGCGCGTGACCGAATACGTTTGCTGTGCCCCACAGCAGCTTGATGCCCGTTTCAGCCTGTTTCTGTTTCAGATAAGCAACAATTTCCTTCAGATTCGCTTCATATTCTTCGATGGTATCAGCCTCATCGCAAAGGTCCACATCATGGAAGCAATAATATTCGATTCCCATCTTTTGCATGAACTCGAATCCCGCATCAGCCTTGTCCTTTGCAGCCTGCACCTTGTCGGGATTTCCTTTCCACGGAAAGCTCTTTGTTCCCACGCCGAACTGGTCACCGCCTTCAGCGCACAACGTGTGCCACCAGGCCATCGAAAATTTCAGCCAGTCTTTCATCTTCTTTCCCATTACCACTCTTTCAGGATCATAGTAACGGAAAGCCATCGGGTTCTTACTTTCTACACCTTCGAATTTAATCTTTCCAATGCCGGGAAAATACTCTTTGTTTGCCATTGTTTTTGAATTTAAAAGTTAATGAAACAAGTTTATATAATAAGATTACAATCTGTTCAGACAATCCAGCCAGCGTCCATACGCATCCTCATAAGCTGCACGGTCAGATTCCTTCGGCTCAATCACATCCAGCTTGTCGAGTGTAGCGAATGCCTCGCTGCTGTTCTTGTAAATGCCGACTCCCATGCCGGCTCCCTTGGCCGCACCTACAGAACCGTCTGTATCATACAGTTCGATGACAGTTCCTGTAACACCCGCCAAAGTTTCGCGGAAAATCGGACTCAGAAACATGTTTGCATGTCCGGCATGGATTTTCTCCACACTCATTCCCATACCTTTCATTATGTCAATTCCATATTTGAACGCAAACACGATTCCTTCCTGAGCTGCACGGAGCAAATGGCTGCGCGTATGCAAGTTGAAGTTTACGCCATGAACGGAACATCCCGCTTCGCGGTTTCGGAGCATACGCTCTGCCCCGTTTCCGAACGGAAGAATGCTGATGCCTCCCGAACCGATCGGCGCCTGCGCAGCCATACCATTCATTTCGGCATACGAAACTTCTTCGGACATCACGGTGCGCTTCATCCACGAATTAAGGATTCCCGTACCGTTGATGCAAAGCAACACACCCAAACGGGTCTGTTCGGCCGTATGGTTCACATGGGCAAACGTATTGACACGCGATTCCGGATCATAGTTCACTGCACCGTTCACTCCATAAACCACACCGGAGGTTCCGGCAGTCGAAGCGATCTCACCCGGATTGAACACATTCAGCGACAAAGCGTTATTGGGCTGGTCGCCTGCACGGTAAGCCACCGGAATGCCCTCTTTCAGCCCAAGTTCACCGGCCGCCTGTGCAGTCACACGGCCCTGTTCGGAGAACGTAGGACAAACGGCAGGAATCAGCGAACGGTCGAATCCGTAGAAGTCCATCAGGAAATCCGCAAGTCCATTCTTCTGAAAGTCCCAAAACATCCCCTCGGATAGTCCGGACACGGTCGTATATACCTCTCCCGTCAGCTTCATGGCTATATACTCGCCCGGCAGCATAATCTTGTCTATCTTCTCATACACTTCCGGTTCGTTTTCTTTCACCCAAGCCAGCTTAGAGGCCGTAAAGTTTCCCGGAGAATTGAGCAGATGGGTCAGGCATTTCTCTTCGCCCAACATCCTGAATGCTTTCTCCCCATAAGGAACCGCGCGCGAATCACACCAGATAATGGCGGGACGAAGCACATTCTGGTTCTTGTCAACGCACACCAGGCCGTGCATCTGATAAGAAATCCCGATTGCAGCAACATCTTCCTTTTTTGCCCCGCTTTTCTGCATCACAGCACCAGTGGCGGCACGCAAGTTCTCCCACCACATTTCCGGATGCTGTTCCGCCCATCCCGGACGCAAAGTGATGATTTCGGCTTCCGTCTTCGGATAAAACGCCGAAGCGACACACTTGCCCGTATGGACATCCACCAAAGAAGCCTTCACTGAAGAGCTTCCTATGTCATATCCCAACAAATACATCATACTGTCACTTATTTTGTTTGTTATAAATTGTTCTGTCAAACTTATAGAAACGGGCAGCGCGATGCCGCACACCCTGTTCCTTTTCTTCCAGAGGAACCACATAAGGCATCATCGCAATCTTCTTATGGAAGTTGCGGATATCGACATTCTTGCCGTAAATCAACTGATACAGATTTCGCAACTGCGCAACGGTAAACTTTCTCGGCAGCAGGTCAAACATGACAGACGGCGTATTCTCCACATAGTGGCGTATATGCACCAACGCGTCCCTGCAAATCTGCAGATGGTCAAAAGCAAGCTCTTTTATATCCGAAACCGGCATCCAGCACGCATCATAGGTTGCGGTAAGCTGCCGGTTTCTGCTGTCTATCTTCAGAAGCGAAAGATAAGCCACCGTCACAATCCGCCCCACCCTGTTTTCTGTAATCCGGTGAAAACGTTCCAGCCATTTCACATCTTTCGGATTAGAGGTTCTGTCTTTCGAACCATAGGCGCGGAACTGAGTCATCTTTATATTCTTCAGACCTGTCAGTTCCTTCAGCACACGTTTGGCGGCGTCGTCCAGATCCTCATCTGCATAAATCAGACTGCCCGGAAGCTTCAAGTCGTTTACTTCCCCACCGGCTTCCTGCTGTTTCCCGACCTGATGGACCAGCAGTATCCGAAACTGCTCACCGTCGAATCCGACCAACACGCAATCGACGGACACATGTACATCTATTATTTTACAGTCTTCCATAACATTGATTTTCCATGCCGCAAATATAAAGAATCACAATATATACTCATAGTATTTTCTGTAAAATACTACTCAGTAAAACACTGTTTAACAATAAAATACTTTTCATCATATTTACAATATATAAAAATTCAATTATCATACAATATACAATATATAAATCCGCTTGCCGGGAGAAAGAATCCGCCCCAACGGCAAGAGTTGTCAAGGAAATTTCATTACTTTGTACAGTCAAACAAAAAACAGTAACATGAAAACATATCCTTGCATACTTACAATCGCAGGTTCCGACTGCAGCGGAGGAGCCGGCATTCAAGCAGACATCAAAACAATATCTGCTTTGGGCGCATACGCCGCAAGTGCCATCACATCCATCACCGTACAGAACACCTGCGGAGTCAGCAGCATATTCCCCATCCCCGCACAAACCGTAAAGGCACAGATTGAGGCCGTCATGACAGACATCCGGCCGGAAGCAGTCAAAATCGGGATGGTAAGCGACCCGAAGATTGTTGCAGCCATCGCACAAAGCATCCGCAGATTCCAGCCACGCTATGTTGTCTTCGACCCGGTCATGGTTTCCACCAGCGGATGCAAGCTGATGGAAGACAGCGCAATCGAAGCCATTGTCAGAGAACTTATGCCATTGAGCACCCTCATCACCCCCAACCTGAGCGAGGCCGAAGTGCTGACAAACACAAAACTTTCTTCACCGGACGAGATGGAAGAAGCAGCCGGACAGCTTCTGCAAACCGGATGCGGAGCCGTACTGATAAAGGGGGGACACTTGCCCGATGACAAAATGTGCGACGTGCTCAAAATTGCAGACGAAGAACAAGCACACCGCTTTACCGCACCGAAGATCGAAAGCAAGAATACGCACGGAACCGGATGCACCCTTTCATCGGCCATCGCAACCTTTCTCGCACTGGGACATCCGCTGGCAGAAGCCGCAGGCAAAGCCAAAGAATATATATATAAAGGTATAGAAGCCGGAAAAGACATCCATATCGGCGAAGGCCACGGACCGCTCAATCATTTCTTCAATCCGGCAAAAATGCACATTTTGGACAAAAACGTGTAACATATCAAAAGAATCATTACCTTTGCATGCAAAGATTTTGAAAAACATAAACATCAGAAATTATGAAAGCATTTGTATTTCCCGGTCAGGGCGCACAGTTTGTCGGTATGGGCAAAGACCTTTACGAAAACTCTCCGCTCGCCAAAGAACTGTTTGAAAAAGCAAACGAAATCTTAGGATACCGCATCACTGACATCATGTTTGAAGGCACAGACGAAGACTTGCGCCAGACAAAAGTGACACAGCCTGCCGTATTCCTGCATTCAGTGATCTCAGCCCTGTGCATGGGCGAAGAATTCAAGCCCGAGATGACAGCCGGACACTCGCTGGGAGAATTTTCAGCACTGGTAGCAGCCGGAGCACTTTCGTTCGAAGACGGACTGAAACTGGTTTACGCACGTGCCATGGCAATGCAAAAGGCATGCGAAGCCCGCCCGTCTACCATGGCGGCAATCATAGCTCTGCCTGACGAAAAGGTAGAAGAAATCTGCGCTTCCGTTGCAGCAGAAGGAGAAGTCTGCGTAGCTGCAAATTACAACTGTCCGGGCCAGATTGTAATTTCAGGATCGATTGAAGGAATCAACAAAGCCTGCGAGCTGATGAAGGCTGCCGGTGCAAAACGCGCCCTGCCGCTGAAAGTGGGCGGCGCTTTCCATTCTCCGCTTATGGAACCCGCCAAAGTGGAACTGGAAACGGCCATCAAATCAACCGAATTCCATACACCCAAGTGCCCGATCTACCAGAACGTGGATGCCAAACCGCATACAGACCCTGAAGAAATCAAGGCCAACCTGGTAGCCCAGCTGACAGCATCTGTACGCTGGACCCAAACCGTACAGAACATGATTGCCGACGGCGCCGACGACTTTACGGAATGCGGACCCGGAGCCGTACTGCAGGGACTCATCAAGAAAATCAACAAGGAAGCCAACGCACACGGCATCCAATAACCGATCCGGCATTCCGGACATACCGGAAAGAACAGGCATGCAGGAGGATTTGCAGGGTGCATGGAACCGCTTCCACCGGACTGCAAATCCTCAAAACATAACACACAAGAAGCACAACTAATACTTAAAAGAGGGAAAACATGAAAACGACAGAAAAAATCATCATCTACCAGATATTTACCCGCCTGTTCGGCAATACCAACGGACGATGCATCCAAAACGGCCCCATCGGACAGAACGGCTGCGGAAAGATGGACGACATCACCAAACAAGTATTGCATGAAATCAAAAATCTGGGAGCGACCCACGTATGGTACACCGGACTCTTGGCGCACGCCACACAAACAGACTACAGCAGCTACGGAATCCCAAGAAACCACCCTTCGGTTGTGAAAGGAAAAGCAGGGTCGCCTTATGCCATCACTGACTATTACAGCATAGACCCGGACCTAGCCGTGCATCCCGAAAAAAGAATGGAGGAATTTCTGGAACTCGTAAAGCGGACGCACGAATGCGGACTGAAGCTCATCATGGACTTCGTTCCAAACCATGTGGCAAGACAATACCGGTCTGTATCGAAGCCCGAGGGAATCAAGGATCTGGGCGAAGACGACGACACGAACCAGGCCTTCAGCGCGAACAACAATTTCTACTATATGCCCGGACAGAAACTGGAAGGCGAAATCAGCCTCTATGACGAAGAAATGGGGAACTACGTGGAAATGCCGGCAAAAGCTACGGGAAACAACCGCTTTGACGCATGGCCGAACCGGAACGACTGGTACGAAACGGTTAAGCTGAATTACGGAGTCGACTACATCAACAACACCGGATGCCATTTCAACCCGATACCCGACACATGGAACAAGATGAAAGATATCCTGCTCTTCTGGGCCGACAAAGGCATTGACGGATTCCGATGCGACATGGCAGAAATGGTTCCGTGCGAATTCTGGGGATGGGTCATCCCGCAAGTCAAATCACTGCACCCCGAACTGACATTCATAGCCGAAGTGTACAATCCGAATGAATACAGAAACTACATACACAACGGCCATTTCGACTATCTGTATGACAAAGTAGGACTTTACGATACGCTGCGCGCCGTCACCTGCGGCTACCAGTCGGCCACAGCCATCACCGGCTGCTGGCAAAGCGTCGACGACATTCAGGACCACATGCTGAATTTCCTGGAGAACCACGACGAGCAGCGCATCGCTTCCGACTTCTTTGCCGGAAATGCGTTCAAGGCACTCCCCGCCCTCATCGTGTCGGCAACCCTGAACACCAACCCCATGATGATCTACTTCGGGCAAGAATTCGGAGAAAGGGGAATGGACTGCGAGGGATTCAGCGGACGCGACGGACGCACCACCATTTTCGACTACTGGAGCGTGGACAGCATCAGAAGATGGAACAACCACGGCAGATGGAACAACCACCTGCTCAACAACAAGGAAAAAGAGCTCCACCGCTTCTACAAGAAACTGCTGAACATTTGTCGCACCGAAGCCGCCATCACACAAGGACAGTTCTTCGACCTGATGTACGTGAACAAAGGCGGATGGCAGATGAACGAGCACAAACAATACGCCTTCCTGAGAAAATACGGCAAGGAAGTGATGCTGATAGCCGTAAACTTTGCAGACATGCCGGCACAGATTGCGGTCAATATTCCGGAACATGCCTTCGACTACCTGCACATGCCCTCGTTCCAGACCTGCACGGCAGCCGACCTGCTGAACGGGACAGAAGAAAGCATTCCGTTCACTCCGGCAAAGGCCGTTGCCGTCAAGCTCCAGGCATGGGGAGGAAAAATACTGAAAATCACACTCTGACGATAAAGGAATCCGTCTTTGGCACAGAACAATCTCTATCTCTAGGTTGGAGATGCAAATCTCCAGCTTAGAGATACACGTCTTCAGCCTAAAGACGCATGTCTCCAGCCTGGAGATAGAGAAACGGACGAGGAAAAGCATTTTTTATCCCCATTTTGTTTGCATATTGAACACAAAAGGGTAACTTTGCTCAAATGAATAGAATTTGTGCAATCTTATCAGAAACCGAATATGGAAAATAGTTTTCTAGCCTTTGTAGAAGACAGCATCAAGAAAAACTGGGACCTTGACGCGCTGACAGATTATAAAGGCGCTACACTGCAATATAAAGATGTGGCACGCAAAATCGAGAAGCTGCATATCCTTCTCGCCGAAAGCGGGATTAACCCCGGAGATAAAGTGGCGCTCTGCGGACGCAACAGCTCGCACTGGGGAGTGGCTTTTCTGGCAATACTCACATACGGAGCCGTGGCAGTTCCTATCCTCCACGAATTCAAGGCCGACAATATCCAGAACATCGTAAACCATTCGGATGCCCGCCTGCTTTTCGTGGGCGATGTGGTTTGGGAATCGCTCAACGAGGCGGAAATGCCCTCGCTCGAAGGAATCATCCTCATGACAGACTTCACCCTGCTGGTATGCCGGAGCAAACAGCTTGAATTTGCGCGCGAACACCTCAACGAAATGTTCGGGAAAAAATTCCCGCGGAACTTCCGGAAAGAACACGTAAGCTACCGGAAGGACAAGCCGGAGGAGCTTGCAATCATCAACTATACATCAGGAACAACCAGTTTCTCAAAGGGAGTGATGCTGCCCTACCGCTCGCTGTGGTCAAACACCGCATTTGCCACCGAGATGCTCCATCTGGCACCGGGAAGCAGGGTAATTTCCATCCTGCCCATGGCGCACATGTACGGACTGGCTTTCGAATTTATCTATGAAATCTGTTCGGGATGCCATGTGTATTTCCTCACACGGATGCCCAGCCCGAAAATCATTTTCCAGGCATTTGCAGACATCAAGCCGCACATCGTAATTTCCGTGCCGCTCATCATCGAAAAGATAATCAAGAAAAACGTGCTCCCCAAACTGGAAACACTGAAAATGAAAATACTGTTCCGCCTGCCCATCATCAACGAAAAGATCGGATCGACCTTGCGCGACTATATCGTGCAGGCTTTCGGAGGAAACTTTTTCGAGGTCATAATCGGCGGAGCGGCCTTCAACCAGGATGTGGAACGCCTGCTGCGCGACATCGACTTCCCTTATACCGTGGGATACGGCATGACCGAATGCGGGCCCATCATCTGCTATGAAGACTGGAGAAGATACAAGCCGGGAACATGCGGAAAGGCTGCCCCGCGCATGGAAGTCAAGATAGACAGTTCCGATCCCGAGAACCTTGTCGGAGAGATTCTTGCAAGGGGCGACAATGTGATGCTGGGATATTACAAAAACCCTGAAGCCACCGCACAGGCCATCGACAAGGAAGGATGGCTGCATACGGGCGATTTGGGCACTATGGACAAAGACGGAAACGTAACCATCAGGGGACGAAGCAAAAACATGCTTCTGGGACCTTCGGGACAGAACATCTATCCGGAAGAAATCGAAGAAAAGATCAACAACCTGCCCTACGTATGCGAAAACATCGTCATCCAGCAGAGCGACAACAAACTGGCCGCTCTGATTTATCCGGACTTTGACGAAGCTTACGCCAACGGACTGACCCCTGCCGACATCGAGCGGGTGATGGAAGAAAACCGGACGGCGGTCAATGCGGAACTTCCCGCCTACTCGCAGATCGCACGAGTTAAGATTTATCCGGAGGAGTTTGAGAAGACACCCAAAAAGAGCATCAAGCGATTCCTGTATCAAGACGTAAAATAAACCGGGAAATGAAACTGAAAACTATACTAGCAGCAATCTGCCTCCTCTTGGGAGCGCATCCTTTTCTTTACGCCCAGCAACATGCAAAGAAAGGCCTGAAGAAAGGGGCTAACGTATCGCTGAACATCACAGACAAGAAAAAGACGCCTCAACGCACGTATTTTAACCTGGGACTGTTCAGCAACTATACATGCCTCAACGGATTGGGCATAAACATCATATCCAGCCTGCAACACTACAATGCCTACGGCATGCAGGCTGCAGGATTCGCCAACATCACGGGACTGAAGTCAACGGGACTTCAGATTGCAGGAATCACCAACGTTACGGGCCAGAGGGCATGCGGAGCCATTTTCTCCGGTCTGATGAACGTAAGCGGACATTCATCATACGGACTTACGGTGTCAGGACTGGGCAACGTGTCGGGAAGCGATATAAGAGGAGTGGGAATCTCCGGCCTGATCAACGTGGGAGGAAAAGACACGCGCGGCGTCATGATTGCCGGACTGGGAAATGTCGCAGGAGAAGTGCAAGGCGGCCTGTCTATCGGAGGCCTGATGAATGTATCGGGCAAGTCGTCGCGCGGAGTGCAGATCACTTCACTGTTGAACGTTGCTGCCGAAACAAACGACGGATGGCAATTGGCCGGACTTGGAAACGTAAGCGTTGCAAACAAAGGGCTGCAGACAGCAGTCATGAACTACAGCGTGAGCAACAGCGGCCTGCAACTAGGCATCGGCAACGTGAACACGGAAAACCGCAAGGGCGTACAAATAGGAATCGTCAATTTCAGCCTCGACAGCTGCGCCCGCCAGATAGGCTGCATCAACCTCAAGCCGCAAACCCGCACGCAGCTGATCGTTTCAGGGGGAAATGCCAACAAGGGCAGCGTGGCCGTACGTTTCAAAAACAGGCACACCTACACGCAGATCGGCACGGGAGGATATTATTTAGGAACGGACAAAGATTTTTCACTGAGCCTGTTTTACCGCGCAGGCGTCTACTGGCAACTGACGCCTAAGCTGGACATCAGTGCAGATTTTGGATATTATCATATCGAAAGCTTGAAAAACAAGGATTCGCAGGGCTTTCCCGCACGCATGTATGCGCTCGAGCCACGGGTGAATCTGGAATACAGCATAACCCGCAAGTTCGGAATATTCGCCTCAGGAGGCTACGGATGGACACGCACATACAAGGGAAGCCACGCCTTCGACGACAAAGGAGTGTTCGAGGTAGGAATGGTGCTTTTTTAAGGCACTTGCCGGCAACAGCCTGTCAGCTGTTCAGGCTTGCCGAACGCACACGGCTCAATGTTTCGGGACTCATCTGCAGCAACGAAGCGATATAAACCAGCGGAGCCCTCTTCAAGATTTCGGGATGCATCTGCATCAGCTTCAGATAACGTTCGTGCGCCGGCTCGAAACGGAGGGTATCCGCTTTAATCTGCGACTCAATCAGCGACTCTTCAAATACTTTCCGATACCATACGCCCAACTCTGCATCTTCCAGCGAAAGCTTTTCAATCTTGTCCTTCGGAATCTCCCACAATACGGTAGGCTCCAGGGTTTCAATCATCAGGCGCGTAGGCTCTGTCTTCAGATAGCTTTCCAGACAGACCACAATTCCTCCTTCGTAGGCAATGTGCTCCGTCAGATCCTTGTCATACTTGTAATAAAACTGGCGGGTCATCCCCTTCTCGATATAACGCAAACACGTACAAACGTCGTTTTCATCCAGGATGCGTTCGCCTTTCTTATACTTTTTGCATTCCAGTATAGCAGCAAGCGCATGCAACTGTTCCCTCGACAACAAGCGATGGCGGGAAGTTGCCAAAATACGAGCTGTTTCTATATTAGTATTGGTCATAAGCGTCAAGTTTACTTAACCTTTATGCGGTCAAAGCCTTCTCCGAACACGCCGATAACGGCACTTTGCGAAACAAACGCTTTCGGGTCAATGTCTTTGATAAGGCGGAATATAGTATTCGATTCGCGTTTTTTAGCAAGCACAAACATCATCTTCACTCCATTGTGGGTGTAACATCCCACTCCGTCAATAAACGTGACTCCGCGGTGAAGATCCTTGTTGATGCGCGCCCCTATTTCTTCGTACTTGCTTGAAATGATGAAAAACTGCACAGACTGGCGCGCGCTGTTCACAACCTGGTCGAGCACAAAGCTTGAGATGAAAAGCACAACATAGCCATACACCACCTTTTCCCAGTTATGAAGCACAAAGTAGCTCGAAGAAATGATGATAAGGTCACACATCAGAATAACCCTTCCCAACGAGATGTCACGGTATTTGTTGACAATGGCGGCAATGATGTCGGTTCCTCCCGTACTTCCGTTGGCGGAAAAGGCAATTCCGATTCCTCCCCCGCAGAAGAAAGCGCCCAGCACACACGACATGAAAGGCTGGTCGTGAATCAACGGACCGGTCACAAACTTTTGGATGACCTCCAGAATAAAGGTCAGCACCAATACGGCAAAGATTGTCTTCAGGCAAAACTTCAGACCCAGAATCTTCAACGCCAATAAAAGCAAGGCAAGGTTTATAATCAAATAAGTGTATTGCACCGGAAATCCCGTGGCCCAAAATATAATGGACGCGATTCCGGGGACGGCCGTCGATGGGATGTCACTGGGCAGCAGGAACACCGTCCATCCGATACCATACATAATCATTCCCAAAGCAATTATCAGATAATCTTTGGTCTCTCTCATGATTCGCTGCGTACGCGTAGCTGGCAAAGCTGGATTCATTACTCTATCTGTTTTAAAAATTCCGGACAAAAGTACAAAAAAAATCATTCACTTGATTTAAATCAATTTCAAATACCAAGAAAAAATTTACGGAAGCCTGTTTTTAAAAGTTGCACGTTTTTCGTAATTTTGCGCCCAAATAAAAAGAACATGGCATTAGTCAACGAACACCTGCTTAAATTACCTGAAAATTATCTGTTCACGGACATTACAAAAAGGATAAATTCATTCAAGGTTACCCATCCGAAAACCAATGTCATCAACTTGGGCATCGGAGATGTGACCCGCCCGATTCCTCAAGTATGCATCGAAGCGATGCAGAAGGCGGCGGCAGATCTGGGACGGGTGGAAACGTTTCATGGATACGGTCCCGAACAAGGCTACGATTTTCTGATCAGCGCAATCATCAAAAACGACTATGCCGCAAGAGGAATCAGCCTTGATCCCAATGAAGTGTTCATCAGTGACGGGGCTAAATCCGACACGGGAAACATCGGAGATATCCTGCGACACGACAACAGCATAGGCGTAACCGACCCCATTTATCCGGCGTATGTGGATTCAAACGTTTCGTCCGGAAGAGCAGGAACTCTGGAAAACGAAAGCGAATGGAGCAATGTCGTATACCTGCCATGCAAAATCGAAAACGACTTTATTCCGGACATACCCGAAAGGCGAATAGACATCATTTATTTATGCTATCCGAACAATCCTACCGGAGCAGTCCTTACGAAAAGCGAACTGAAGAAATGGGTCAACTATGCCATCGACAACGATGCCCTGATTATTTTTGACGGAGCATACGAGGCTTACATCCAGAATCCCGACATCCCCCATTCCATCTACGAGATCAAAGGAGCCAGGAAGGTGGCCATCGAATCCAGAAGTTTTTCTAAAACGGCCGGATTCACCGGAGTGCGCTGCGGATATATGGTAATCCCCAAAGAGGTGACGGCCGCCACGCTTGAAGGGAAAAGGATATCGCTGAACAAGATGTGGCTGCGCCGGCAGTCAACCAAATTCAACGGAGTTTCCTATATTACGCAACGGGGAGCCGAAGCCATCTATACGCCCGAGGGGAAAAAGCAGGTAAAGGAAATGATAAGCTATTACATGGAAAATGCACGGCTGATGAAACGCATGCTCAACAAGACCGGGCTCCGTTTCTTCGGCGGAGAAAACGCTCCTTATCTGTGGCTGAAAGCGCCCGGAAACATGACCGCATGGAAGTTCTTTGACAAGCTTCTGTATGAAGCCCATGTAGTAAGCACGCCGGGAATAGGATTCGGACCAAGCGGAGAAGGCTATGTGAGAATCACGTCGTTCGGCGACCGGCATGACTGTGAAGAAGGAATCAGACGAATTTGCCAGTGCCTGTGACCAGCAATATTGAATATAACATTATCAAACAACTAATAAACATATGTCCAAACTAAGATTCAGAGTGGTAGAGAAGGCTTTCCACAAGAAGCCGGTAGAAGTGAAGGCTCCGACAGAACGCCCAAGCGAATACTTTGCTAAATACGTATTCAACCGTGAGAAAATGTTCAAATATCTCCCCAGCGGTGTGTATGCCAAACTGATTGACGTAATTGACAATGGGGCAACCCTCGACCGCGGCATCGCAAACGCCGTGGCAGACGGCATGAAGAAATGGGCCATCGAGATGGGGGTCACGCATTACACGCACTGGTTCCAGCCGCTGACCGAAGGCACAGCCGAAAAGCATGACGCTTTTGTAGAACACGACGGAAAAGGCGGCATGCTGGAAGAATTCTCCGGAAAACTGCTCGTACAGCAGGAATCCGACGGCTCGTCATTTCCTAACGGGGGAATACGCAACACGTTCGAAGCCAGAGGATACAGCGCATGGGACCCGTCGTCGCCGGTCTTTATCGTAGGCGACACGCTGTGCATCCCCACCGTATTCATCGCCTATACGGGTGAATCGCTCGACTATAAAGCTCCGCTGCTGAAAGCGCTGACAGCGGTCAACAAGGCGGCCTTGGACGTGATGCATTATTTCGACCCGTCGGTAAAGAAGATCATTTCTTACCTCGGATGGGAACAGGAATATTTTCTGGTTGACGAAGGACTCTATGCAGCCCGCCCCGACCTGCTTCTGACCGGCCGGACACTGATGGGACACGAAGCGTCAAAAAACCAGCAGCTGGAAGACCATTATTTCGGTGCCATACCCACCCGTGTGGCCGCCTTCATGAAGGATCTGGAAATCCAGGCGCTTGAGCTCGGGATTCCGGTAAAAACCCGCCATAACGAGGTAGCTCCTAACCAGTTTGAACTTGCACCGATTTATGAAGAATGCAATCTGGCTGTCGACCACAATATGCTGATCATGTCGCTGATGCGGAAAGTGGCACGCAACCACGGATTCCGCGTGCTGCTCCACGAAAAGCCGTTCAAGGGAGTCAACGGCTCGGGAAAGCATAACAACTGGTCGCTCGGAACAGACAACGGTGTCCTGCTGATGGCTCCGGGAAAGACTTCGGAAGAGAATCTCCGTTTCATCACGTTTGTCGTGAACACACTCATGGCTGTCTACCGGCACAACGGATTGCTGAAAGCGTCGATCATGAGCGCAACCAATGCTCACCGCCTGGGCGGACACGAAGCTCCCCCCGCAATCATTTCTTCTTTCCTCGGAACCCAACTGAGCAAAGTGCTCGACCATCTGGAAGCAAGCACAAACGACGACCTGCTTTCGCTGGGAGGAAAACAAGGCATGAAACTGGACATTCCGCAAATACCGGAACTTCTGATTGACAACACCGACCGCAACCGCACATCGCCGTTCGCCTTTACCGGAAACCGTTTTGAATTCCGCGCGCCTGGATCGGAAGCCAATTGCGCAAGCGCCATGATCGCGCTGAACTCAGCGGTAGCCGAACAACTGATCGAATTCAAAAAGGAAGTCGATGCACGCATTGAAGAAGGAGAGCCCAAAATTTCAGCTATCCTGCAGATTGTGCGCCGCTATATCAAAGAATGCAAACCGATCCGCTTCGACGGCAACGGATACAGCGAAGAATGGCAGGAAGAAGCTAAACGCCGCGGTTTGGACTGCGAAACAAGCTGCCCGATCATATTCGACAACTATCTGAAGCCGGAAAGCATCCGCATGTTCGAATCGACGGGAGTCATGAACCGCAAAGAGCTGGAGGCACGCAACGAAGTGAAATGGGAAATGTATACAAAGAAGATTCAGATCGAAGCGCGCGTGCTGGGCGACCTGGTCATGAACCATGTAGTGCCTGTAGCTATCGAGTACCAGACCAAACTGATAGACAACGCATACAAGATGCAGTCAATCTTCTCCAGCGAAGAAGCCAGCCAGCTGTCGGCCGAAAACCTGGCTATCATCCGGGAGATCTCTACACATACCTCTTATATAAAGAAGCATGTGGACGAAATGATAGAGGCACGCAAGGTGGCCAACCGCATTGCCTGCGAGCGTGAAAAGGCTATCGCCTACCATGATACGGTAGCTCCGATGCTTGAGCAGATCCGCTACCACATCGACAAGCTCGAACTGATTGTCGACGATCAGATGTGGACGCTCCCGAAATACCGCGAACTGCTCTTTGTGCGCTAACCGGAGGAAACAAGAGTCTGCCGCAAGAAGCTGTATCCGGAAAGCCAGAAGAATACTTTCCCCATACAGCTTCCCGGAGGCGGCTCTCCCATAATATCAAACAACAAAAAACTACAACAGAAACAATTAAAGTCGCCTTCATCGCGTCATGGAATGGTTATATAATCTGTTTTTCGACCATACTGCCTTGCAGGCGGTCATCATCCTGTCACTCATCATCGCCATCGGGCTCGGGCTGGGAAAGCTGCGCGCTTTTGGCGTTTCGCTGGGAGTGACTTTTGTTTTTTTCACCGGCATTCTGGCCGGCCATCTGGGATTCTCCATCGACCCGCAAATGCTAAGCTATGCTGAAACCTTCGGGCTTGTGCTTTTTGTCTATTCATTAGGCTTGCAGGTAGGTCCCGGATTCTTCAGTTCCTTCAAATACGGAGGATTCCAGCTCAACATGCTTGGTCTGGGAGTAATCCTGCTCGGAACATTGGCAGCCATCGGACTGACATTCGTCACCCCGATCAGCCTGCCCGACATGGTAGGCATCCTGTGCGGAGCAACCACCAACACGCCCGCGCTCGGAGCTGCCCAGCAAACACTGAAACAATTGGGAGAACCCACCAGCGGAGCTGCCTTGAGCTGTGCTGTAACTTACCCGCTGGGTGTAGTGGGCGTCATTCTTGCCATCATCCTGGTAAAGAAGCTGTTTGTCCGGCCCGCCGACATGGAAGTACACGAACACGACGACCCGAACCATACGTACATCGCCACATTTCAGGTACATAACCCTGCCATATTCAACAAAAGCATCCATGACATCGCCCATACAGGCTATCCAAAGTTTGTCATATCCCGGCTGTGGAGAGATGGGAACGTATCTATCCCCACATCAGAAAAGATACTGAAAGAGAACGACCGGCTGCTGGTCATAACAACAGAAAAAGACGCTCCCTCACTGACCATTCTTTTCGGCGAACAGGAAAACCGGGACTGGAATAAAGAAGACATCGACTGGAATGCCATCGACAGCAAGCTGGTGTCAAGGCACATTGTCATATCCCGCCCTGAAATAAACGGGAAGAAATTAGGCTCGCTCAGGCTGCGCAACACGTACGGAATCAATATCAGCCGGGTTCTCCGCAGCGGCGTACAGCTGCTCGCCACACCGGGACTCGTGCTCCAGCTGGGCGACCGGCTTACGGTAGTGGGTGAAGCCGCGGCCATCCAGAACGTGGAGAAAGTGCTAGGCAATACAGTGAAAACGCTGAAAGACCCGAATCTGGCTTCCATTTTCATCGGAATCATCCTCGGACTGGTAATCGGAGCCATCCCCATCGCCATACCGGGAATCAGCTCGCCCGTAAAACTCGGAATGGCGGGAGGTCCCATCGTGATGGGCATTCTTATCGGCGCGTACGGTCCACGCCTGCATCTGGTCACCTACACCACACGCAGCGCAAACCTGATGCTCCGGGGAATCGGGCTTTCGCTCTACCTCGCCTGCCTGGGACTGGATGCAGGAGCACATTTCTTTGAAACGGTGATGCGCCCCGAAGGTGCCCTGTGGATAGGGACAGGCTTCGTGATAACTTTCGTGCCGGTAGTCATCATGGCCCTTATCGCCTTGAGGTTCTGCCATCAGGACTTCGGAAACACCTGCGGAATGCTGTGCGGAAGCATGGCCAACCCAATGGCACTCAACTATGCGAACGACATTATCACCAACGACAACCCATCGGTAAGCTATGCCACCGTGTATCCGCTGGGAATGTTCCTTCGCGTAATCATCGCCCAGCTCATCCTCATGCTTTTTCTCTAGCCCATCGGCTACAAGAAAGGCTCAAGAAGAAAAAGCCCGCACGGGACCACCCAACAAAACGAAATGACGACATTGTTTTTAAAGACAAAGTTTTTATCTTTGTAACAATGAAATGACAAAAAAGATCTGCTATGAAAGATTATAAACAAATAACAACGGAAACGATCAGGCAGGACAGCCGCTATCTGGACCTGCTGTCGCATAATTTTCCGACAATCGCCGACGCCAGCACGGAAATCATCAACCTGGAGGCCATACTGAACCTGCCGAAAGGGACCGAACATTTTCTGGCTGACCTTCACGGAGAATACGAGGCGTTCCAGCATGTGCTGCGCAACGCATCCGGCTCCATCAAACGGAAAGTGAACGAAATATTCGGAAACACGCTGCGCGAAATGGAAAAGAAGGAGCTTTGCACACTGATCTATTATCCGGAACAGAAGCTGCAGCTCGTCAAAGAAAAAGAAACCGACCTGGAGGACTGGTACGTGATCACACTGAACCAACTGGTGAAGGTGTGCCAGAATGTGTCGTCAAAATACACCCGCTCGAAAGTGAGAAAAGCGCTCCCGAAAGAGTTCTCCTACATCATCCAGGAACTGCTGCACGAAAGCAGCATGGACCCCAACAAGCAGGCATACATCAATGTCATCATCAGCACCATCATCGACACAGACCGTGCAGATGATTTCATCACCGCGCTCTGCAAGCTGATCCAGCGGCTCACCATCGACTCGCTGCATATTCTGGGCGACATATTCGACCGCGGACCGGGACCGCACATCATCATGGACACCCTGTGCAACTACCATAATTTCGACATCCAATGGGGGAACCATGACATTCTCTGGATGGGAGCCGCAGCGGGAAACGACTGCAACATTGCCAACGTGCTGCGCATGGCCATGCGATACGGCAACCTTTCGGCCATTGAAGACGGATACGGCATCAACCTGCTTCCGCTCGCCACATTTGCCATGGAAACGTATGCCGACGACCCGTGCGGATTTTTCCAGCCGAAGATAGACAAAGCTTCAAGCCCTTATACGGAAAAAACCATCCGGCTCATCGCCCAGATGCACAAGGCCATCACCGTTATCCAGCTTAAGCTGGAGGCGGAAACCATCAAACGCCGCCCGGAATTTGAAATGGAAGACCGGCTGCTGCTTCACCACATCGACTTCAAGAAGAAAGCATTCACCCTCGGCGGAAAAGATTATGAAATGCGCGACTGCTATTTCCCTACCGTAAATCCGGAAGACCCTTACCGCCTGACTGAAGAAGAACAGGAGATCGTGTCGAAACTGCACCATTCGTTTGTCAGCAGCGAGAAGCTCAAAAAGCACATGAAATGCCTGTTCCGCTACGGCTGCATGTATAATGTCTGCAATTCAAACCTGCTTTTCCACGCTTCCATGCCGCTCAACGAAGACGGTACGCTGAAAGAGGTGGAAATCCTGGGAGAAAAATACAAGGGAAGAAACCTGCTCGAACGCGTGGGACAGCTCATCCGGACAGCCTATTTCGCCGAAAACGACAATCCGGAGAAAGACTTCGCCGTAGATTTCGTATGGTATCTGTGGTGCGGAAAAAACTCGCCAGCCTTCGACAAGAGCAAGATGGCGACCTTTGAACGCTATTTCCTTACAGACAAAGAAACGCACAGGGAAATAAAGGGACATTACTACGAACTGCGTGACCGTGAAGACATCTGCGACATGATCATGGATGAATTCGGCGTGGAGGGAGAGCACCGGCATATCATCAACGGGCATGTGCCTGTAAAGGCGGTGAAAGGAGAAAAGCCGATCAAGGCAAACGGAAAGCTGATGGTCATCGACGGCGGCTTCTCGAAAGCTTACCAGCCGGAAACCGGAATTGCAGGCTATACACTGGTATACCACTCGCGCGGCTTCGAACTGGTGCAGCATGAACCGTTCACCTCTACCCAGAAGGCGATTGAAGAAGGCATTGACATCAAGTCGACCACACAGATCGTCGAGCTGAGTTCCAAGCGGATGATGGTGAAAGACACAGACAAGGGGAAGGAACTGATGGTTCAGATCAACGATCTGAAGAAGCTTCTTCTGGCCTACCAGAACGGACTGATGAAAGAAAGAGCGGTCTGAAAAACCTTTTTCACTGACCTTGCTTCAACTTAAGAAACTGTTTTGAATTTATCCAAGAAAAACTTTTTGGAGAAATTCAAAACAGTTTCTAAGCCGTACAATAAAAAAATGACCCGTCATTCAACAAAGGATGACGGGTTATTTTATGTAAGATGACGAATAATTTTACATCGGATGAGCCGACATTTTTTTCAGCAGGCGGAAAGGCTTCAGAAAATCAGACAAGACGGTTAGTCGCCGTATCGGGAAAAACGACCGTGGGACTGAAATGCTTCGCCTCTTCAAAGTCCATCAGCGCATATGACATGATAATCACCACATCGCCTACCTGAACCTTGCGGGCAGCGGCGCCGTTCAGACAAATGCATCCCGAACCGCGTTCTCCCTTGATGATGTAAGTTTCAAAACGCTCTCCGTTGTTGTTGTCCACAATCTGGACTTTCTCCCCCTGTATCATGTTGGCGGCATCCATCAAGTCTTCGTCAATGGTTATGCTCCCCATATAATTCAGATTGGCCTCAGTCACGGTCACACAATGCAGCTTGGACTTCAATACCTCAATCATCATGACTCAATCATTCCTTATATTTATACTTTATATTGTCTATCAGACGGACATCACCGCAGAACACTGTGATGCAGCCTACGATATAGTCGCTCTCATCCCATGCATGCACCGGCTGCAAAGTGTTTCCGTCGACTATCTCAAAATACTCAAGGCGCAGGCCTTCGGCGCGTCCGATAGAATCTTCGACAAACCGCTTCGTTTCAGACAGCACATGAGTTTTCCCATAGTCCACACTCGTAAACAAAGCCTTCGAGATCTGCACAGCCTGCCTGCGCTGCACTGAATCAAGGCGGGCGTTACGGCTGCTCAGAGCCAGCCCGTCGTCCTCGCGCACAATCGGACAACCCACAATCTGCAGATCAAAGGGATACTTGCGCACCATTTCACGCACAATCGCCAGCTGCTGGAAGTCCTTTTCTCCGAAGTAGGCGCGTGTCGGCTCCACAATCAGGAAAAGCTTGCTCACAATCTGGCAAACTCCGTTAAAATGTCCGGGACGATACTTCCCTTCCATCACCGTATCCAAAGGAGGATAACTGAACGTTCTTGTATCAGGTTCCGGATAGATTTCTTCTACAGAAGGAGCGAACACATAAGCGGCTCCACAGGCTTCAAGCAGCTTGCAGTCGGCATCCAGCGTACGGGGATATTTCAACAAATCATTCTTGTCGTTAAACTGAGTAGGATTGACAAAATCGCTGACAACCACCACGTCATTTTCGGCAACAGCGCGTTTCACCAATGAAGCGTGACCTGCATGCAAAGCTCCCATCGTCGGAACCAGACCTATGGTCTTTCCCTCTTTGCGCAAAGGTTCCAATTCGGCACGAAGCGCATTAATCGTTTGAACTAACTTCATCTCAATCTTCAATTTTTAATCGTAGATTATAAAAAACGGCTGCAAAGTAACGATTTATTTGTCAGATAAAGAAACAGAAATCAATATTTCTTTCGCCCCAAACCGTCAAAATGCGCATTTTAACGGCAAAGCGGCACAGCTGAAATAAGTTACTAATCAACACATTAACATACTATAAGGAATAATTAGCCAGCCGATAAGGCGAATTTACACCAATTTTTCGTATTTTTGCAACACTTATTTTTGAGTAAGCAGAAAACAATATGAGTGCAAAAAAAGTTTTATTCATCACACAAGAAATTACTCCGTACGTACCAGAAAGCGAATTGGCAACCATCGGGCAGAATCTGCCTCAGGCAATCCAGGAAAAAGGATGCGAAATCAGAACTTTTATGCCCAAATGGGGAATCATCAATGAACGGCGAAACCAGCTGCACGAAGTGATCCGCCTTTCAGGAATGAACCTGATCATTGACGACACCGACCATCCGCTGATTATCAAGGTCGCTTCCATTCAGGCCGCAAGACGCCAGGTATACTTCATCGACAACGATGATTATTTCCAGCACCGGCTGATGACTTCCGATAAAAACGGAAACGACTACGAAGACAACGGCGAACGCGCGATCTTTTATGCAAGAGGCGTACTGGAAACAGTCAAGAAACTGCGCTGGTGTCCGGATCTGATTCATTGCCACGGATGGATGACCGCAATGGTGCCTCTCTATATCAAGAAAGCTTATTATGACGAACCGTCATTCCGTGACTCAAAAGTAGTATATTCGGTTTATGGAGAAGGATTCAAGTCAACCTTGGACCCCAACTTCACCAGCCAGCTCTTACTCAAGGAAATCACACCCGATGATGTAAACATGATAAAGACTCCCGTCGATTTTGAGAATCTCAACAAACTGGCGGTAGCCTATTCTGACGGTGTAATACAAAACAGCGAAACAGTGAACACGAATGTGACAGACTACGCACGCAGCCTGAACATTCCAGTATTAGATTATCAGCAGCCCGACAAGCTGGCAGATGCCTGCGACGCATTCTACGACCGGATTCTGGCGGGAACTGAAAACAAATAAAAAACGAACGAAAATGAAACTCAAGTACCTGGCAGCAGCATGTTTGGCTGCCGCCATCTATAGCTGCGACGACACAACCACGGGAGTAGGTGACTTTCTAGCCAACACAGACGAAATAAACGCCTACTCAATGACGTTTGAAGCTACAACCAAAACAATCAAATACACCGACATCAATCCGAACGGCATTTATTCGCGAACCAACAGTGCCTATCTGGGAAAGTTCACGGATGCGGATTTCGGAACGTTCAGCGCAGACTTCATTACGCAAATCAACTGCCCGGAAGGATTTACGTTTCCTGAAACGATGCAGAGCATCCAAAGTGCTTCGCTGGGACTTTATTATGCAAGCTACTACGGGGACTCGCTGGCCCCGATGCGTGTAAGAGTTGACTTGCTGGATACGCCCATCGACGATGACGGAAGCGACATGAGCCTGTATTACACGACATACGATCCCACAAAGTACTATAACGAGGAAGCCGAGCCGCTGGCGGAAAAAGACTACACAGCATACGACGTTGCGGTAGGCGACTCGCTCAAATCAGAAACGGGATACAATACGGTTTCCATCAGTCTGCCTGAATCATTCAGCCAGGACATCCAGAAGAAATACGAAGAAAACAAGGACTATTTCAAGGATGCATACTCATTCATACACAATGTGCTCCCCGGATTTTACGTACATACCACACAGGGAGAAGGATCCATCCTTTACATTCAGGATATCTGGCTGCACCTGAACATCGAATATCTCATCGAAAGTTCATCGGGCAGCGTCGACTCTACCGTCTATACGCAGATTCCGTTTGCCGCAACAAACGAGGTATATATGTCTACAAGGCTGGAGAACTCGGATAACGCATTCGACAATCAAATGAGCGACAAGGAACATACGTATCTGAAAACTCCTGTCGGACTGCTGACGGAGGTTAAGCTCCCGCTGGAAGAAATGTATGCGGAACTGGGAAAAGATACGCTGAACTCGGTGTCAATCTCTTTCACCAAGATGAAGGAGGTCAGCGACAACTCCAGCAAGAACCCTTACAAGATGGGAGTCCCCCAATATCTGCTGCTCCTGCGCAAGAGCGAGGTTAATGAGTTCTTTGAACAGAACAAGACTTACGACAGCCAGACTTCGTTCCTCGCTTCATACAGCAGCACGACCAACTCGTATACTTTCTCACAACTGAACCGCCTCATCAGCCAGATCTTCAGCGAAATGAGAACGCAGGAAGAGCCGGCTGAAGGATGGGACGAGCACAATGCGCTTGTTCTCATTCCGGTAAAGACAGAAACGGACTCCCAAAGCAACATCATCGGACTCTCGCATGACCTGGAAGTTAACTCTGCCCGCCTGGTAGGAGGAGAAAACGGTGACAAACTGAAAATAGAAGTCATCTATACACGTCCGGCAATTTCGGAATAAACAACAGAGGCGAATCCGTTTCCGGATCCGCCTGCACTTCCGCTCATTCAAGATATTCTGAACACAGGATCACGAGCCATAGAATATGCACTTACGCAGCCACTCGATGCACATCGTGATCCTGTGTTCTGTTTTTCTGCCTTCCTAAATCATGCACAAAGCTCCGGAACCAATCGAGTAGGAGGAAAACGAAGCAGTTTTCTTCCTACTTTCGTTTTCCGACCTCTCAT
>NZ_JAUDEN010000036.1:0-24419 GCF_030373775.1 Bacteroides gallinaceum
CTATTGATTTGTTATTCCCTCGCTCGTCCGCGGTACCGCCGAATGCCGAAGCAAAACTGCGGAACCGCACTATCCTTGTTGTCTGTCCTCACAATTTCAATGATCTCTTCCAGCTCTCTTTAGGAAGAGATAGCGACTACAAATGTACGGCAACATTTTCAATCCTCCAAATTTTTTCTCGTTTTTTTTCAAAAAAACTCAGAAAAAACATCGCCACATACTTTTCAGTCATTCATTAACCGCTCTTCCTTTTCGAAAGCGAGTGCAAAGATAGACGGTCTTTTTGACATCTGCAAACATTTGAAAGACTTTTTTCAAAAAAAAGATGCTGTGCAACATAAAACGCATTGTAATACAAACTGTTAAAACAACCAGGCATCCAAAAACAAAATATTATGCAATTCCAGTCCCTACATATAATATATAGAGCGATGCAGAGCCCGTTTTAATCCCGTCAATCTACAGCCCTAAATTCTTTAGAAGCCGCCAATTTATACGCACGTCCATCCAAAACGACAGATATGTCTGATGAAGACGCATACATCCAACGGTTTCCCTTCTTCTGAAGAACGACATCGGAAGGTGTTTCAGCCTTTACACTGAAGGCGCCCGAGCGCAGCAGGGTTCCCCCTCCCATAAAACAAAGCCGAAGCGATCCGCCTTCATCCGTACGCACCAGCGAACAGACAGAACGGGCCTCCGTATCTCCCGAAGCGACAATTTCATGCGAGTCGTCCGAAGACAAGACCAAATCTGTACTTCCATCAACAAGGCACACCTTCACAGCTACCTTTCCCTTTTTCCCCGTTTCCGGGAAAGACACAGACCTGATACGCGATGGCGCACTTTGCGTGTGAGGCTCATAAACGGCTACAAACGGACGACTCCAGGCTTCACCGTTCTGGCGCGCAACAAAAGTAAGGGTCGGCTGGTCGGCCAGCACGTACGGCATGTCCTTGATCCGGCTGAGCCCTTCTGTCATCGGGCTCAATGCAGCAAATACCTCACGATCTTTCTCTCCCTTCATCCACATCGACATCGTGATATTATCTTTGTCGGGCATATTGATGGTAAAGTCAGCCCTCACGTCTTTGTCCGTCTTTGCACTTTTCTTATCATAAATGTATGAATAGGCATACAGATGCCCTCCTGCAAAAGCCAGTTCTTCAGTAGGCCGAAGATCGAGCGGGCTTCCGTCGGCAGCATTCAGCGTCATCACCTGCCCCAGATTGTGGTAGAAATAATCATGCATCCGGTCCCCTCCTTCCACTTTACGGCTTCGGAACACATCGATATAATACCCCGTCGAGTCAGACGTATTGACAATGCCATTCATCCGCGTCTGGTCGGCGTAGGTTTCAGGTTCGCGGAAATACACCTCGCTATAGGATATCGGCTGATAATCCACCTTTGCGCCCGGCTGAGGATACATGCGGCGCAATTTGAACGAATGGCAGCTTTTCATAACCGGATATGACGAAACGCCGTCAACGCAAACAGTGTTATGCGAAGGAAACTGGCTATAATACTCCAGATAATCAAGTCCCTGATACAGCGTCTTGCCAATGCCGGCATCCGGACCGAGCACATAACCCTTGCCATAAAGCTCCATGCTGATACCGTTGGCGTGCATGTGGTTGCCCTCGCTTGCATTGAGCGACAACATCAGACTGTTGCGCGGATGCATTCCGTTGCGCTGCACCAGCCAGCTCACGTTAGGCGCATAAAAAGCAGGCGTTACATAATCGTCAATCTTGCCCGCCTCAACGGATCCGTCAATTTCCAGCGGCTTTCCAGCGAAGAAAGAAGTCACCGCCACAGGCATATTCTTCCGCACTTCCGCCGGTTCGGACGCAGAAGGATCGAAAAGTTTCAGCATGGCAGTAAACTTGCGTTCTTCCTCCTTCTTTCCGTGCTGGCGCGCATTGGCAATCATATGCCGGAATATATCCGTACGGAGAGGTCCCGGGTGCGTGTCACCAAACCCGCATACCATCCGGTTTGGGAAAAGATACTGAGGCATCGCCTCAACCGCTTTCGGAAGCACGGGAATTTCTTCCGCGAGATCCATCTTCAGGTTGCGGTCGAAAAGATTCACGAAGCTGGCATAATCGCCCACTACCACGCTGCTGTAGCCCGGACATTCGGCCCAAATGCCTGTGGAAGAATCGAACCCGTAGTCCGCCAGTTTTTTCAGCGACCATTGGCGGATCGACGACTTGTTAAGCAGGTAGTCAATGTAATACTGGCGGCCTTTTCTGTCGGCATAAGCCGAATCATCCTCAAGTATCAGCGCAATATTCATCACATAATGCGCCTGCAACAGGTTCCAGTTGTTATGAGGAACTCCTTTCGCTATGATGTTGTCGGCACATTTCTTGAATGCAGACGCATAAATGTCCATTTTCTCCGGATGTTTCTCTGCCAGGTAATCATACAGAAAATCATAAAGCGGAACCAGATTGTTGAGCGCATCCTCGTGAATCACCTCAAACGAAGTCATCCCCACCAGCGTCTGCTGATGTCCGTGGTTCAGATCCACCGGCACGTTTCTGTAATAAAGTCCCGAAGCATACGTGTCAAAAACCGCATCCGCAGCCTCGGCATACTTTTTCTCTCCCGTCATCCACCAAAGGAAAGCCGCATCCCGGGCAATGCCGATGATTTCATTGTTTATACTCTCGATGATTCTTCCCGTCTTGCCGATATTCACCCACTCGTATGCTTTAAGAGATGTGTTTTCGAGATACATTCCCCTGGCGTCCTCCTGATAAGGCGCAAGCTCTTCAAGCTTCGGGCGGCGATAGTTTGTTCCGTGTCCGCGCGCGCCGGTAAAGACAACCGTCGGCACAGGCGCCCTGTCCCCTCCCGCATGGTCATAGAACTCCCCTCTTATATATACATCCGTGGCATGCGTGTTCCAGTACATCTGCAAGCGCGACGAGAGCCAGTCGCTGCCCTTGTCAACATACTTGTCGGTACGCTCTTTCAGACGGACAAACACCTGCTCCGCCCATTCTTCCTTCTCTATCAGTTTCTCCGTTTCTTTCTTTCCCTCTTGCGTGGTCAGGTAACGGGGATGTCCCTGAGGCAAGGAGAAAGACAAGTCAGTCTGCGCATTGAGCGCCAAGGTCAGAAACATGCTGACCATCCATGCTATTCTTCTCATATGATTTTCGTTGTTTCTATATACTACGAATAAAAGAATCCATTTACTTAGAAACTGTTTTGAATTTCTCCAAAAAGTTTTTCTTGGCTTGATGTGTTCGTTTTCGTGTGTGCTTTGGGCTATTTTTTGGTCTTTTCCGCTTCTGTTCTTCGTCAGATAGCCCGCTATCTTCCTCATCACACAAACGGAAATGCCTCAAAAACTCATCCCAAATCAGCACACGATAAATTCAAAACAGTTTCTTAGAGCCTGTTTCAATTTTCCGGTTAAGTATTTTTATCCGCCCTTTTTGAGTTTGTTTCCGGTCTGTCTCCCCGCTTTCATTCGCCAGACAGCCCGCTATCACCCCGAAAACAATTCTGGCAGAGCAAAATTTAAACGACAGGCTCTTAAACAGGCCGTCTGATTCGCCGCTCCGGCAGAAGTTTCCGGTATCTGTTGGGCGTACACCCTTCCAGCCGCTTAAACCACCGGATAAAGTGCTGCGGGTTTGGCC
Source organism: Bacteroides gallinaceum (assembly GCF_030373775.1). Taxonomy (NCBI): domain Bacteria; kingdom Pseudomonadati; phylum Bacteroidota; class Bacteroidia; order Bacteroidales; family Bacteroidaceae; genus Bacteroides; species Bacteroides gallinaceum. The sequence goes on from NZ_JAUDEN010000036.1 coordinate 3,666, forward strand.
GACAGACAAAGCCTGTCCGCACAATACGGCACGGTGGGAACCCCGTCCGTTGCCTCCTTTTTCCCGCAAATTTATCATTTCTGCACAAAAGTCAAGCGATCTTCTTCCAAAACATTCCGGCCGGCATTGCTGCCGAACGCGGCGTACAACGGCAACCGCCAGAGCCTGCTACGCTTCCAGCCTGATGCCATCCGCGCCAATACCCGGATTGTAGAAGCGCTTAACGCTTTCGGCCGCACAAGGGGAATCACACCCGCCCAGACAGCCCTGGCCTGGCTGATGAACAAAAAGCCTTTCATTGTTCCCATCCCCGGCACGACAAAGCTGTCGCATCTTGAAAAGAACCTCCGTGCCTGCGACATCACATTCACCGCAAACGAAATGAAAGAACTGGAAGACGCGGTGTCCGCCATTCCGGTTATCGGCAGCCGCTATGACGCTTTGCAGGAATCCAAAGTGCAGAAGTGAATACACGGGCGACGAGTGCTGCCGCGTATATGACTGCTGCGTGAACGGCAAACGGCACGAGCCTGCACCAAAGAGGCAGCCAGTCCGCCGGCACCATCTTCTCATCCTCTCAAAATCCGGCTGCCTGCACGCTCCCCATACCCGACTTCCGGAAATAAGGATGAAGAATGACAAAACTTTTCATAAAACATGTTCAAGAACATGCGCCATAATTAGTGTAATTTTACACTTATTCGTAATATTGCACCCGGTAATCAGAACGATAAGCCTCAAACCGGAAAGACAACCGTTCATCAACCTGAGAAATCAATACGTATAATTTATAAACAATAAAAAATTATGGACTGGAATTCACAACAATTCGTTTGGCTCGACTGGGCCATTATCGTAGCCGGAGTCGCCTTAGTGGCATGGGCTGTCTATCGCGCCGTACAAAAGGACAAACGCATGCAACAAGGAGCAGACAGCGAAGATTACCTTTTCGGCAAGGGAGAACCCTGGTATGTCATCGGCGCCGCCATCTTTGCGGCCAACATCGGTTCGGAGCACCTGGTAGGTCTGGCAGGCACCGGAGCAAAAGACGGTGTAGGCATGGCGCACTGGGAGATGCAGGGATGGATGATATTGATTTTGGGATGGCTTTTCGTTCCGTTCTACCAGCTTCTCAACAACAAGCTGGGCAAAATCATCACCATGCCCGACTTTCTGAAGTTCCGCTACACCAAACGCACCGGATCATGGCTTTCCATCATCACGCTGATCGCCTACGTCCTGACAAAAGTATCCGTAACGGCTTTCACCGGAGGCATTTTCTTTGAATACCTGCTGAACATCCCGTTCTGGTATGCCGCAATCGGACTCATCGCAATCACAGCGGTGTTTACCGTATTCGGAGGCATGAAGGGCGTGATGACCTTATCCGCCATCCAGACTCCGATTCTGATTATCGGCTCGTTTCTGGTGCTCTTCCTCGGCCTGCACCTGCTGGGCGACGGCAGCATCGCTGAAGGATGGTCGCAGATGATGGCTGCATGCAACGCGGCACACGACGGTTTCGGAACCACACACATGTTCCATACAGATCCTGCCGACCCGATGTATCCGAAGTTCCCCGGATATGTGGTGTTTATCGGCGCCTCAATCATCGGCTTCTGGTACTGGTGTACCGACCAGCACATCGTACAGCGTGTGCTCGGACAGACCAAGGGCGAAAGCAACGCTGCCGTAATGGCCCGCGCCCGCCGCGGCACGATTGCAGCAGGATACTTCAAGTTGCTGCCTATTTTCATGTTTCTGATTCCCGGAATGGTTGCTTACGCCCTCTCGCTGAAAGCAGGAAGCGGCATCGTAATGGACATCACTGACCCGCACGATACAGACGGAGCCTTCGCCATGATGGTGAAGAATATCCTCCCCGCCGGCGTGAAAGGCATCGTGACCATCGGCTTCGTATGCGCACTGGTGGCTTCGCTCGCCGCCTTCTTCAACAGCTGCGCCACCTTGTTTACAGAAGACTTCTACAAGCCGATGAGAAAAGGCAAAAGCGAAAGCCATTATGTGTTCATCGGACGTCTGGCTACAGTGATAGTGGTATTGCTCGGCCTGGCATGGATGCCGATCATGATGAACATGGGCAACCTGTATTCTTATCTTCAGGACATCCAGTCACTGATCGCTCCGGCCATGGTTGCCGTATTCGCTCTTGGCATCTTCTCGAAGAAGATAACGCCGAAAGCCGGCGAATGGGGCCTGATCGGCGGCTTTCTGATAGGCATGGTGCGCCTGTTTACCAATGTCGTCACAGAATCCGGCACAAAAATGATGGACGGCGCATTCTGGGAATGCACACGCTGGTTCTGGCAAACCAACTGGCTCGTCTTCGAAGTATGGCTGCTGGTATTCATCATCATCCTGATGGTTGTCGTATCCTGCTTCACACCTGCACCTTCGAAAGAACAGATAGAAGCCATCACCTTCACCAGCGACTACAAGAAGGCTATCCGTGAGAGCTGGAACAAATGGGACGTCATCGCAACTCTGGGCGTAATCGCCTGCTGCGTGGCATTCTACTGGTACTTCTGGTAACATAAATCCGATACGCAAGGAGGTGTGCAAGAATGAATGCGGCAATTTGTTCTTACACACTTCTTTGTTTTGACGCAGAACAAACGCCCCATAAAGCGTTTCTCCGTCCTGCCCGGGCAGCCAGCCGGAGCAGGCACATGCAAGAAAAACAAGCAGTATATGTTGCATAACATAGCGGTTACTTGAACAACTTTCCCATATAAGTGTTACTTTTACACCATTCTAAAACATTCAATCATGAAAAGCATCAAAACAAACATTTTTGCAATGGGTGCCTCACTGGCTCTCCTTGCAAGCTGCGGAACGCAAGAAAAGAAAACCGAGCTCACCCTTTCAGGACTGGACCCCGCCAAGTTTGAAACAACCGTCGACGGGACAAAGCCTGTCAGACTCTATACACTGAAAAACCATAACGGCATGGAAGTGTGCGTCACCAATTTCGGAGGCCGCATCGTTTCGATTATGGTTCCCGACAAGAACGGCACAATGACCGACGTGGTGCTGGGATTCGACAGCATCGCAGACTACCAGAACATTCCAAGCGACTTCGGGGCATCCATCGGACGCTACGCCAACCGCATCAACAAGGGACAGATAACAATCGACGGCACGCTTATCCAACTGCCGACGAACAACTTCGGACACTGCCTGCACGGAGGTCCCACGGGATGGCAGTATCAAGTGTACGAAGCCAGCCAAAGCAACGACAGCACCATCGTGCTGACCATCAACTCTGCCGATGGCGACAACAACTTTCCGGGAAACGTAACGGCACACGTCACCTACTCGCTCACCGCCGACAATGCCGTCGACATCAGCTATGACGCCACTACCGACAAGACCACGGTCATCAACATGACAAACCACTCTTATTTCAACCTGAACGGTGACCCGTCGAAGCCCGCCACCGACAACATCCTGTACATTGCTTCAGACAGCATCACTCCCGTCGACAGCACATTTATGACCAACGGAACGATGATGGCGGTAAAAGGCACTCCGTTCGACTTCAACACGCCGAAGCCCATCGCTCCGTCAGTAACAGGATTCGACAACGAACAAGTGAAGTTCGGAAACGGCTTCGACCACAACTGGGTATTGTCCACAAAAGGCGACATCACCAAGCCTGCCGCCAAGCTGACCAGCCCTGCCACCGGAATCAGCCTCACCGTCTACACCGACGAGCCGGGAATACAGGTATACACGGGCAACTTCCTCGACGGAACCGTCAAGGGAAAGAAAGGGATCGTCTATCCGCAACGTGCATCCGTATGCCTGGAAACCCAGCACTATCCCGACAGTCCCAACAAGCCCCAATGGCCTTCTGTGCTGCTGAAACCGGGAGAAACCTATCACAGCCATTGCATATTCAAGTTTGGCGTGGAGAAATAAAGGGCGCACCCCTTTACATGCCAACAATCACTCTTCAACACACTAAAGATATGACGGATTATTACAGCAAAAACCCCAGATTTTATGTTGGCATCGACTGCATAATTTTCGGATTCGAGAAAAACCAGCTGAGCCTGCTGCTCCTGCAAAGGAACTTTGAGCCGGCCAAAGGACAATGGTCCCTGATGGGAGGGTTTGTCCAAGAAAACGAAAGTGCGGATGATGCGGCGAAACGCGTTCTGTTTGAACTGACCGGACTGAAGGATGTCTACATGGAACAGATCGGAGCCTTCGGTGAGATACACCGCGATCCGGGCGAAAGGGTTATCTCGCTGGCATACTATGCGCTGATCAACATCAACGAATACGACCGTGAGCTTGTAAGCCTTCACAACGCCCATTGGATGAATATCAACGAGCTGCCCGACCTGATCTTCGACCACAACCAGATGGTCGAAAAAGCAAGGAACGTGATGAAACAGAAAGCGTCGCGCGCACCCATCGGATTCAACCTGCTGCCCGAGCTCTTTACGCTGACCCAGCTGCAGAACCTCTACGAGGCAATCTACGGCGAACCGATGGACAAACGGAACTTCAGGAAGCGGATTGCAGACATGGGGTTTATCGAGAAAACAGACAAAATAGACAAAACAGGATCAAAAAGAGGAGCCTATCTGTACAAATTCAACGACAAGGCTTATCAGAAAGACCCTAAATTCAAACTTTAAATATCATGCTAGAAAGTTTAAAAGAAAAAGTATTCCATGCAAACCTTGAACTGGTGAAACATGGACTGGTCATCTTCACCTGGGGCAATGTTTCGGGCATTGACCGTGAAAGCGGGCTGGTGGTGATCAAGCCGAGCGGAGTTTCTTACGACGAAATGAAGGCCGATGACATGGTAGTCGTTGACCTCGACGGCAAAGTGGTGGAAGGCGACCTCCGTCCTTCAAGCGACACGCCGACCCATCTCGTACTCTACAAAGCGTTTCCGGAAATCGGCGGTGTGGTTCACACGCATTCAACTTATGCTACAGCATGGGCACAAGCCGGATGCGACATACCGAACATTGGCACTACGCACGCCGACTATTTCCACGAAGCGATTCCATGCACCGCCGACATGACCGAAGAGGAAGTGAAAGGCGCCTACGAGCTGGAAACAGGCAACGTTATCGTAAAGCGTTTCGAGGGCTTGAATCCGGTCCATACACCGGGAGTGCTGGTCAAGAACCACGGCCCCTTTGCATGGGGAAAGGATGCCCACGACGCCGTGCATAACGCAGTGGTCATGGAACAGGTAGCCAAAATGGCCAGCATCGCTTATGCCATCAACCCGAACCTGACCATGAATCCGCTCCTGATTGAAAAGCATTTCAGCCGCAAGCATGGTCCCAACGCTTATTACGGACAGAAAAAATAACTTACCAAAAACAAATAAACTATGAATACATTTGACCAGTATGAAGTATGGTTCGTGACAGGAGCTCAGCTTCTGTACGGAGGCGATGCAGTCATCGCAGTAGACGCACACAGCAATGAAATGGTAGCCGGACTCAACGACAGCGGCAAACTGCCTGTAAAGGTTGTATACAAAGGAACAGCAAACTCATCAAAAGAAGTGGAAGCCGTAATGAAGGCTGCCAACAACGATGACAAGTGCATCGGCATCATCACATGGATGCACACGTTCTCTCCCGCAAAAATGTGGATACACGGCCTGCAGCAACTGAAAAAGCCGCTGCTCCACCTGCATACCCAGTTCAACAAGGAGATTCCATGGGATACGATGGACATGGATTTCATGAACCTTAACCAGTCGGCTCACGGCGACCGCGAGTTCGGACATATCTGCACACGGATGCGTATCCGCCGCAAAGTGGTTGTAGGCTACTGGAAAGACGAAGAAACCCAACGCAAGATTGCTGTGTGGATGCGCGTGTGCGCCGCGTGGGCAGACGCTCAAGACATGCTGATCATCCGTTTTGGCGACCAGATGAACAATGTGGCTGTAACAGACGGCGACAAGGTAGAGGCTGAAGTGCGCATGGGATACCATGTAGACTATTGCCCGGTAAGCGAACTGATGGAATATCACAGCCAGATCAAGGATGAAGAAGTAGAAGCGCTCGTCCGGACTTACTTCAACGAATACGACCATGACGCCGCACTCGAGGACAAATCAACCGAGGCTTACCAGAAGGTATGGAACTCTGCCAAAGCCGAACTCGCCCTGCGCGCCATACTGAAAGCAAAGGGAGCGAAAGGATTTACAACCAACTTTGACGACCTCGGCCAGACAGACGGAAGCCACTTCGACCAGATTCCGGGACTTGCTTCCCAGCGCCTCATGGCTGACGGCTATGGATTTGGAGCGGAAGGCGACTGGAAATCGGCAGCGCTCTACCGCACCGTATGGGTGATGAACCAGGGGCTTCCCAACGGATGCTCGTTCCTTGAAGATTATACGCTGAACTTCGACGGAGAGAAAAGCGCCATCCTGCAGGCGCACATGCTGGAAGTATGTCCGCTCATCGCCGCAAAGAAGCCGCGCCTGGAGGTTCATTTCCTCGGCATCGGCGTACGCAAGAGCCAGACAGCGCGCCTTGTGTTCACGTCAAAGACCGGCGCGGGATGCACAGCTACCGTTGTCGATCTTGGCAACCGCTTCCGTCTGATTGTCAACGACGTGGAATGCATCGAGCCGAAACCGCTGCCCAAACTTCCCGTTGCCTCTGCACTCTGGATTCCGCAGCCGAACTTCGAAGTGGGTGCAGGCGCATGGATCCTGGCAGGCGGAACTCACCATTCGTGCTTCTCATACGACCTGACTGCAGAATACTGGGAAGACTATGCTGAAATCGCAGGAATCGAAATGGTGCATATCAATAAAGACACCAACATCAGCGAATTCAAGAAAGAACTTCGCATGAACGAAGTCTACTATATGCTGAACAAGGCTCTCTGCTGATAAATACAGGAACACAGAAACGCGAGGACAAAGGGAGCGGAAAAGAGGCCCTGCACCGTCGGGTTTCTGTGTTCATTTTTCATTCTTCAAACTGAATATCATGAAATCAGACACAAAATCAATAATCGAGTCCGGGAAAGCGATACTGGGCATCGAGTTCGGATCGACCCGCATCAAGGCTGTCCTGATCGATCCGGAAAACAAACCCATCGCACAGGGAAGCCACATTTGGGAGAACCAGCTGGTTGACGGACTCTGGACTTACAGCATCGAAGCGATCTGGAACGGGCTCCAGGACTGTTATTCAGATCTCCGTGCAAACGTAAAGAAACAATACGGAACGGAAATAGAAACGCTGGGAGCCATCGGCATCAGCGCCATGATGCACGGCTATATGGCCTTCAATGCCAACGATGAGATTCTCGTGCCGTTCCGCACATGGAGAAACACCAATACAGGAATGGCAGCAGCCGCTCTTTCCGAAGCCTTCGTCTTCAACATTCCGCTCAGATGGAGCATCTCCCATCTGTATCAGGCCATTCTGAACGACGAACCCCACATCAACGATATCACTTATCTGACCACACTTGCGGGCTATGCCCACTGGCAGCTCACCGGCGAAAGAGTGCTCGGCATCGGCGACGCCTCGGGAATGCTTCCCATCGACCAGGCAACAAAGAACTATTCGGCAGAAATGGTCGACAAGTTTGAAAACCTGATCGCGCCCAAGAAACTGAAGTGGCACCTGGCAGACATCCTCCCCAAAGTGCTTCTGGCCGGCGAAAATGCCGGTTTCCTTACCCCCGAAGGCGCGAAGAAGCTTGATGTGTCCGGACACCTGAAGCCGGGCGTTCCGCTCTGTCCGCCGGAAGGCGACGCAGGAACCGGAATGGTAGCGACCAACGCCGTAAAGCAGCGCACAGGCAATGTTTCGGCGGGAACTTCCTCATTCTCAATGATTGTGCTCGAAAAAGACCTTTCGAAGCCTTACGAAATGATTGACATGGTGACTACCCCCGACGGAAGTCCCGTAGCAATGGTACACTGCAACAACTGTACGTCCGACCTCAATGCGTGGATCAGCCTGTTCAAAGAATACCAGGAGCTTCTGGGCGTTCCGGTTGACATGAACGAAGTGTTCGGCAAGCTCTACAACCATGCCCTCGAAGGCGATGCCGACTGCGGAGGACTGATTGCCTACAACTACATATCCGGCGAACCCGTTACGGGACTTGCAGAAGGAAGGCCCCTGTTCGTGCGCTCGGCCAACGACAAGTTCAACCTCGCCAACTTCATGCGGGCCAACCTCTATGCTTCGGTAGGCGTTCTGAAAATCGGAAACGACATCCTCTTCAATGAAGAGAAAATCAAGGTCGACCGGATTACGGGACACGGCGGATTGTTCAAGACCAAGGGAGTGGCCCAGCGCATTCTGGCAGCAGCACTCAATTCGCCGATTTCGGTGATGGAAACAGCCGGCGAAGGAGGCGCGTGGGGAATCGCGCTTTTAGCTGCCTATCTCGTCAACAACGCGAAGAAACTGAATCTCGCCGACTATCTGGACGAATGCGTATTTGCAGGCAACACCGGTGTGGAAATAGCCCCCACTCCGGAAGACGTCGCAGGATTCAACGCATACATCGAGAACTACAAGGCGGGGCTGCCGATTGAAGAAGCAGCCGTCAGAAGCAAAAGATAAGTGCAAAGCCAAGAGCCTGCCTTGAATCTCCGCCAAGGCAATCACCAAACCGGATAGAACAGGATTCGGGCAGGCTTCCGGCAAGCACGGCTTATGGAGAAAAAAACCGACCGGGACATTTTTCGCTTTTCCAGCGACAGATGCGGGAAATATCTCCGCCCGAACCAAGCCGAATGACGGACCAAAGCCATGCTTCTGCCGGAAAGAAACAGGAAAACGGCGGAAATATCTGTGAAAAACAAGAAAAACCATACAGCACCTTTGCTTTATTTCTACATAAGGATTATCTTTGCCAATACTAAAATTTAACAAGAAGGATATCTCGTATCCATTGTGTAATTATTTAACCAACTTATCAAACATGAACAACAAACGAGTAATGGACCATGCGGCAAACAACATCCGCATTCTGGCCGCATCAATGGTTGAAAAAGCAAAATCCGGCCATCCGGGAGGAGCAATGGGCGGAGCCGACTTCATCAATGTGCTCTACTCCGAGTTTTTGCAATACGATCCCCAGAACCCGAAATGGGAAGGCCGCGACCGTTTCTTCCTTGACCCCGGACACATGGCGCCCATGCTGTACGCGCAACTGGCACTAATCGGGAAATTCACGCTGGACGAACTGCAGCAGTTGCGCCAATGGGGCTCTCCCACTCCGGGACACCCCGAAGCTGACGTGGAACGCGGTATAGAAAACACATCCGGACCGCTGGGACAGGGACACGTGTTTGCCGTTGGCGCAGCCATTGCCGCAAAATTCCTTGCAGCACGCACGGGAAACCCGACTTTCGCAAAAGAAACAATCTACGCATATATTTCTGACGGCGGCATCCAGGAGGAAATCTCTCAGGGAAGCGGCCGTATCGCCGGACATCTCGGACTGGACAACCTGATCATGTTCTATGACGCGAACGAAATCCAGCTCTCAACCGAAACAAACGCCGTCACAACCGAAGACACGGCGATGAAATACCGTGCATGGGGATGGAACGTTCTCGAAATCGACGGAAACGACTGCGACGAAATCCGCAAGGCTCTCACCGCCGCCAAAGCTGAAGACAAGCGTCCGACCTTGATCATCGGACACTGCGTCATGGGCAAGGGCGCACGCAAGGCAGACAACACTTCATACGAACACAACTGCAAGACTCACGGCGCTCCGCTGGGAGGCGACGCTTACAGAAACACGATCGTCAACCTGGGAGGAAACCCGGACGATCCGTTCGTGATTTTCGATGACGTGAAAGAAATGTATGCAAACCGCGCAGAGGAACTGAAAAACGCAGTAGCAGCACGCCACGAGGAAGAAAACGCATGGGCGGCAGCTAATCCGGAGAAAGCCGCACAACAGAAAGAGTGGTTCAGCGGAGCAGCACCCAAAGTTGACTGGGAGCATATCCAGCAGAAGGCGAACGATGCAACACGCAACGCTTCGGCAACGGTGTTGGGCGCATTGGCCCAGCAGGTGCCCAACATGATCTGTGCATCGGCCGACCTCTCCAATTCCGACAAGACCGACGGCTTCCTGAAGCAGACGCACTCGTTTGTCCGCGGAGATTTCAGCGGCGCATTCTTCCAGGCCGGCGTGGCCGAGCTGACAATGGCCTGCTGCTGCATCGGAATGGCGCTCCACGGAGGCGTAATCGCTGCCTGCGGAACATTCTTCGTATTCTCCGACTATATGAAACCGGCAGTCCGCATGGCTGCACTGATGCAGCTGCCCGTGAAGTTCATCTGGACACACGACGCATTCCGCGTGGGTGAAGACGGACCGACTCACGAACCGGTTGAACAGGAAGCTCAGATCCGCCTGATGGAAAAACTGAAAAACCACCACGGAAAGAACTCCATGCTGGTTCTCCGTCCCGCCGACGCTGAAGAAACCACCGTATGCTGGAAAATGGCAATGGAGAACACAGACACCCCGACAGCGCTGATTCTCTCACGCCAGAACATCAACATGCTTCCGAAAGGAACCGACTACAGCCAGGCTGCCAAGGGAGCATACATCGTTGCAGGCTCTGACGAAAACCCGGACGTGATTATGGTTGCATCCGGATCCGAAGTTTCCACATTGGTTGCCGGCGCAGAGCTTCTGCACAAGGACGGCATAAAGACACGCGTTGTTTCCGTTCCGTCTGAAGGACTGTTCCGCAGCCAAAGCAAGGAATACCAGGAAAGCATCATCCCGACAGGAGCCAAAGTGTTCGGACTTACCGCCGGCCTGCCCGTCAATCTGTTGGGACTGGTGGGAGCAAACGGCAAAATCTGGGGACTGGAATCATTCGGTTTCTCCGCTCCCTACAAGGTGCTTGACGAAAAGCTCGGCTTCACGGCAGAGAATGTATATAACCAAGTAAAGTCAATGCTCTGATGAAAGTGATAGGACTGGCTTCCGACCATGCGGGATTTGAACTGAAGCAGTATGTAAAGAAATGGCTGGAAGCAAAAGGATGGGAATACAAGGACTTTGGTACGTATACTGCCGACAGCTGCGACTATCCCGACTATGCGCATCCGCTGGCTGCGGCTGTGGAAAAAGGCGAATGCTATCCCGGGATAGCCATCTGCGGAAGCGGCGAAGGAATCAGCATCACCCTCAACAAACACCAGGGTATTCGCGCCGCTCTGTGCTGGATTCCTGAGATAGCCCATCTGGCACGCCTGCACAACGACGCCAACATATTGGTTATGCCGGGACGATTTATCGATACGGATATGGCCGACAAAATCATGACCGAATTCTTCAGCACTTCTTTCGAAGGAGGACGGCATAAGGCACGCATCGACAAAATTCCCGTAAAATGACACCGGACAACCGTTGAACGGACGCAAGGGGAACGGCGGACAAAAACCGCCTTCCCTCTACTATACTCAAAGCAGATTGACGTAAACAGGAACAGATATTTTTAAATTGCGTTAATCTGTTTTTTTTGATACCATCTCTTTTACTATGTTTGTAAACAAATTTATGCAACCATGAAAAAATACCTATTCATCTTGCTGGCTCTGCTCCCGCTGCTGGGATCGGCCAAAGACAAGAAAGACAACTCAGACCCGAAATACCTGGCCGGGGCTGTTACGACAGACGATGAAGGCAAAGTCTGCTTCACCAAAGAAATCAGCGTTCCGTCATTGTCGAAAGCCAAACTGTTCGACATCATGCTCAGCTGGGCAAACAACCGCTTCAAGCAGAACGGCGACCTGATAAGCCGGGTGGTCTATACAAACGAGGAAAAAGGAGATATCGCGGCTACCGCTGAAGAGTATATCATATTCTCATCATCCGCACTTTCGCTCGACCGGACACGCATCTATTACCAGTTTTTCATCAACGTGAATGAAGGCGCATGCAAACTCACCATGACGCGCATCCGTTACTGGTATGACGAAAACCGCGACGGAGGACAGAAATACAGCGCAGAAGAATGGATTACGGACGACATGGCGCTGAACAAGAAGAAAACCAAGCTCGCCCCCATCTGCGGAAAATTCAGACGGGAAACGATTGACCTGAAAGACGACCTGTTCAAGAGCGCAACGGATGCCGTCGGCGAACATACGCTGGCCAATGCTGCACAGGCAGCGGTTGCGATGCAACAGCCGGCAGCCGCTCCAAGCATTACGGGCGAACTCAAAGACGTGAAGCTGGAACAGCTTCCGGCCAACTTGAACGAGATAGCTGCAAACGGCAAGATTACGCTCACTGCAAACGAAGAGGAAGTGGAAATCAAGGCCGAAAACTGGGGAGGCTTCGGAAAACTCTTCAACAAGGATGTGGCCTATACGCTGATCGACCAGAGCCGGATTGCCGTAAGCGCAATGGCGGAACATGCCGACACTTATACGGTTTCGTTCTATATGCCGGGGGCTGCACAGCCCAGTGTCATCATCACGTGCAAGAAATCCATGTCGAAAGACATGAGCGCCGATGAACTAAAGACGCTCAGCCAGTCGATAGACACATCAAAATCATACAAGATGTATATCGGTGAAATCACCCGGATACAAATGAGATGACAGCCGTTGTGCGGCGGCGGAAAAACGGGACTCCATCAGACGGAGCTCCCGTTTTTTTTATTTTCCGTAAAAGAGGTACAACCCTCCGTAATCCGGATACAAGCATTCTGTATCAATAAAGCTAATTTTGCATCAGAATCTTTAAGAAACTGTTTTGAATTTATCGTGTGCTGATTTGGGATGAGTTCTTGAGGCATTTCCGTTTGTGTGATGAGGAAGATAGCGGGCTATCTGACGAAGAACAGAAGCGGAAAAGACCAAAAAATAGTCCAAAGCACACACGAAAACGAACACATCAAGCCAAGAAAAACTTTTTGGAGAAATTCAAAACAGTTTCTTATTATAATCCGCGTAAATCTGCGGTAAAAAGGCACTCACCCGAACTCAATCCCTTCTTTTCCCTGCGTGATTTCCCCGTGCCTGTTCTTCGCCACGATCAGCTCACGCCTCGGCGAGCCGCCGTTATCCGGACACCACAGCATCAGCACCAGGTCGGCATCCTGCTCGATCGCGCCGCTCTCGCGCAGGTGCCGGAGCTCCGGACGGTGGTCATACGACGACTCGACCTGACGGTTCAGCTGGCTCGACACGATTACCGGGCAGTCCAGCATACGGGCCAGCGACTTCAGCTTGCGGGTACACTCCGACACCTCCTGCTCGCGCGTCCTCCCGTGCTTCGCAACCACCCCCAGCAGCTGAAGATAGTCCACAATCACCAGATCCACTCCCCGCTTCGCCTTCATCCCCTTCGCGATGCAGCACAGCTGGTCGATGCTGATGTACGGCGTGTCGTCGATATACAGCGGCAGGCCTCCCACCCGCTTCAGCGCCAGGTCCAGACAAGCCATGTCACTCTCCGAAACGATTCCGCGCTTCACCGGCCTGTAGTCAATCCCGCTGTCAACGAGCAGCATCCGCTCGCCCACCTCCACGTTCATCATCTCCAGCGTGAAGAACAGCACAGTGTATCCCTCCTTCGCCGCCGTCGTAGCGAAGCGCAGGTCAAGCTGCGTTTTTCCCATGCCCGGACGCGCGGCTGTCAGAATCAGGTTTCCCGGCTGCCACCCTCCGGTGATCTCATCCAGCTTCGGGATGCCCGTCGGAATGCCGGTCACTCCCTGCCTGCTGCCCGACACACGCCTGCGTATGCGCTCCATCGTCAGCTCCATCACCTCGTCCACCCGCTTGAGGTGACTCTCCAGCGGCGAGCGGTTGAGCAGCAAGTCCAGCTCCTTCTGCAGGCGGATCACCTGCTCCAGCACGTCGACTGTCATATCTTCGCACCCGGCAATCTCGGCCGAAAGGATCTTCCACAGCTCCCTGCGCACGTAATACTCATACAGAATCAGGCAGTGGCGCTGGATGTGCGCCGACGAAAGCATCGTCCGCGTCACGGTGACCACTCCCAGCGGACCTCCCGCCCGCTCGAGCGTCCCCAGTTGCCTGAGCTCTTCCGTCACTACCAGAATGTCGATGGGTTTGTTTGCGTTGAATGCCGACACGACGGCTTCATAAATCAGCCGGTGCTTCTCGATGTAAAACATATCCGGATTCAAGCCTCCCAGGACTTCTCCGGCAACCGCCGTGTCAATGAGCAGCGCGCCCAGCACAGCCTCTTCAATTTCTTCGTTGTAGATCATTTTTTCAAAATTTAAAGTCAACTTTTTTGTTTTTACCACAGAGGGCACAGAATTATTTTTACCGCAGATTGACGCAGATTATCCTCTAACTCCTCTAACTCCTCTAACTTCTCTAACTTCTCTAACTCCTCTAACTCCTCTAACTCCTTCTTTAACTGCAAACCAACAACCTACCTCATGAAGCTCCTGTACTTCAAGTAATTCAGTCCCGTCCGCACATGCTCCATGCTTGCCAGCGAATAGAAATAGTCCTCCATCCGCTCCACCGCCAGCACACGCTCCTCCGGTGTCAGTGCGGTCCAGGCATGCATGGCAAGAAACCGGTCGTGCGGTGTCAGTCGCGCACGCTGGTGGTAAAGCCTCCAGAACTCGTCGAAGTCCGCCTTCTCCCGCTCGCTCATGAGCGCCTCGCCCACCGACTTCGGCGAAATCTCCCTGCGCCGCAGCCGGCACGTTTCCTCATAGTTCATCCACGTAAACAGCGACGATTCGCGGTTGCGGTAACTCATCTTCAGGAGCAGCGCCCGCTTCAGTTGCCCCAGCAGGCGCAGCGTCCGCTTTTTCGACCAGTGCAGCTCTTCCGAAAGCCCGCTTACCGTGGCGTACATCTCTCCCATTTTCAGTCCCCCTTCTCCGCCCTCGTCGTCGTAGCAGCAGCGCAGCAGAATCATCACGCAAGCCTGCGCGTCGTTTTTCACAGGCGTGCTGTCGAACATCAGTTCCAGCAGCCTGCGAGGCAGCACAATCTGTCCCCCTCTTCTCGGATTTTCCAAAACAGCCATCAAATGTTTCATAGTCAGTAAAATTTTAAAATCAGAAATGCGACTCCATTCCGAATCACGGCACAAATATCAGCATTATAAAATTAAAAATATAGCCATGGATGGCTATGCCGCATTTTTTATTTGATTTAATCAAAACTTTAAACTAAATATGTTAAGCTTTTCGGAGAGAGAATTCTTTCGGGAGCGGTTATATTTCTGTTTTACAGAAGGTTAAGTTCTGTTTTTGTTGCAACCGCCTCAGGACGTCAAGGGAGGGCACCACGAAAGTCACACTTAAATCACTGTTTATTAATAGGTTACGAGCACGAGGGAACCACGAACGACACCACGAAACCTCAAACACACCTTATTAATAAAGAAAAAATAAAGAAAGAAACCCCTACCCCTTTGAATTTTGCTTCTTCGAGAAACGGGAGAAAGGCGATTTTTTTCGCCAAAGTGAAATTTAATGTAATTTAAACTTTAGACTTATGAAAAAAGGCATCTACAAAAGCGTCAGTCTGACCGAAGAAGAAAAAATGGAACACGCCATCCTGGTATGCAGCTTTTTCCGCTCCACATTCAAGCGGCTGTCCGTCACCATCACCGAACTGACGATCATCACGGGGCTGACCAGCCATGCGTTCACCGACCTTTCCCGCAACTTCAGCGTGAAGACCCTGGCGCTGCTGTCGCTCGGGATGATGGAAGTATCGGAGCGGTCGATCAGGATAACAAGGCTCCTTGCGCTGGCACGGACGGCAATCCACACGAGGCAATCGCTGGTTATCCGGCTGGCCGACGACACCGACACGCTCCGGCAAGGAGAGCACGTGCTTATCGGTCCGGCAAAGAGGCGCAGGAAACGGGGCTGAGCGGGCCGCAAGGTTACGGCTCGCCCAGGTATCTGACAATCAGTTCCACCTCCGGGCGGAGGAAGAACCACCGGTTTTTCACATACCCGGCTTCCGCCAGGGCAGCGTGCAGTGCCTCGCAGCGCCTGATCCAGCGGTTGAGATTGTTTAGTGCCTGTTTTTTCGCCGCGTACGGGAAGTAAAGCTGTGCAAGCTCACTTTTTCTGTACACTCTCATGCGGAAGGGTCGTTCGTCCGGCTCTTCCGCCATTCTTTTCAAATAGCTGATTCTTTCCATAGTCACATGAATTTTCCGTTTAATCCACCATGAATATACTGATTTTCTGTGAATTATGCAAGGAATTGGGGAAGAAGTTGGGGAAGGAGTTAGGAAAGAAGTTAGAGGAGTTAGAGGAGTTAAAGGAGTTAAAGGAGTTAAAGGAGTTAAAGGAGTTAAAGGAGTTAGAGGAGTTAGAGAAGTTAGAGGAGTTAGAGAAGTTAGAGAAGTTAGAGGATAATCTGCGTCAATCTGCGGTAAAAAATAACCCCGTGATACTCTGTGGCCTCTGTGGTGGCCCCCAAACATAACGGGTAAAACAACATCACTTAACGGGTTATTTTGAGTTAAATGATGGGAAAAATAAAAAAAAATACCCCATCACTTTGAACAATAGATAAAATGGCTTATTTTTGCACCCGTGTGGAACAATAAACCATTTTACCCGCCCCAAATGGGACAGGTAACGGCGAAGCCTACTTATACCGCAACTTATTAAGATAGAATTTGTAACCGATTTGTAACAGCAGAAAAAACTGCCACAAATCAAAAACTCTACAAGCATTCATGAAAGTATTCAAACTGCTCTGCATGATTGTCCTCACAGCGCTGACGGGCGCATGCACTTCCTACAAAAAAGTTCCGTATCTCCAAAACTCGGAAACAGTCGACTTATCCCAACTGCCCAAATCACTTTATGACGCGAAGATCATGCCGAAGGACTTGCTCACCATCACGGTAAATACTACGGATCCGCAGGCAGCTGTGCCGTTCAACCTGACCATACAGACCCCTTACGGCCTCAACGGGAACAACTATACGACCACTCAGCCTGCTCTCCAGCAATATCTGGTGGATAACGAGGGCAACATTGATTTCCCCGTATTGGGCAAGCTTCACATCGGCGACATGACCAAGAGCGAGGTTGAAGGCATGATCCGCGAAAAGCTGCAGCCCTACCTGAAGGAGGTGCCCGTGGTGACCGTCCGCATGGTGAACTACAAGATTTCCGTGCTCGGCGAAGTGTCACGCCCCGGAACTTTCACCATCTCCAACGAAAAGGTGAACCTGATGGAGGCGCTTGCCCTTGCCGGCGACATGACGGTGTGGGGACGCCGCGACAACGTGAAACTGATACGCGAGGACAGTGAAGGCGAACGCAAGATTGTGGAACTGAATCTGAACGATGCCGAAATCATCTATTCGCCCTATTTCTACCTCCAGCAGAACGACGTTGTATACGTCACTCCGAACAAGCAAAAAGCGAAGAACTCGGATATCGGCAACCAGACGACTTTCTGGTTCTCCGGAACATCCATCCTGATCTCAATAGCCACACTGCTGACAACCATCCTGATGAACAATTAAGACGCACACAGAAAAAACAACCGCAAATATGAAAGAAGAACTCTACAACGAGCCATTCGAGAACGAAGAAGAAAAGCCGATAGACTACAAGGCTATCATAATGGAATACCTGATGTACTGGCCCTGGATTGCCGGATGTGCCGCAGCGGCATTGGTTGCCTGCTTCATATACCTCCGCTTCCAGACGCCTGTCTATAATGTCAACGCCACGGTGCTTATCAAGGAGAGCGACCCCAAACAGGGCGGCTTCGGAGGAAGCGACATGCTTGAGAACATGCAGTCGCTGGGCATGATTTCCATGGCAAGCAAATTCGACAACGAAGTGGAGATCATCCAGTCGCGCAACCTGGTGCAGAAGGTGGTCGAAAAGCAGAGCCTGTATATCCACTACACGCAGGAACGCACTTTCGGCTATCCGACAGAACCGTACAAGAACAGTCCGGTAACGGTGTGGATGACTCCGCAGGAAGCGAAGGCACTCTATGCCCCCCTGCGACTGGAAATAACCCGGCAGACTGACGGGTCGGCCGACGTAAAGGCAACTTTCGTTGCAGAACGCAAAGGAGAGGAACAGGAACTGGCTCAACACTTCGACAAGCTGCCTGCCGTGTTCAACCTCCCGGTAGGCATCGTCACCCTGAACGACAACACACTGCCGAAGGATTCGCTGGCAAAGGCTTCGCCGGCAAGCGAACCGTTCACAGTGGAAGCCACCATCCAGTCGCCCGTGGCAGTAGCCGCTGCCTATAAAGCCCGACTGACGGCTGAACCGACCAGCAAAACCACAAGCATCATCGCGCTGGGACTTGACGAGACCAGCCCGGAACGCGGAGCCGACTTCATCAACACGCTCGTAGCCATCTACAACAGTGACGCGAACGACGACAAGAACGAGGTGGCAAGCAAAACCGCCCAGTTCATCGACGAGCGCATCCAGATCATCAACAAGGAACTGGGAACCACTGAGGCCGAACTTGCCAGCTACAAGCAGCAGGCAGGGCTGACCGACTTGACCAGCGACGCCCAGCTCGCCTTGAAGGAAAACTCAGAATACACGCAGAAGCGTGCGGAAAACAGCACCCAGCTCCGTCTGGTCGAGTTCCTGCAGGGATACATCAACAACCCCGAAAACGAATGGGAGGTGATACCCGCCAATGTGGGATTAAGCGATGAGGGATTGAGCAGCGCCATCGACAACTACAACCAGATGCTGATCGAGCGCAAGCGCCTGCTCCGCACCTCATCCGAAAACAACCCTGCGGTGAAGACACTCGATGCCGGCATCCGCGCCATGCGCGTCAATGTGCAGACCACGGTAGAGAGCGTGAAGAAAGGGCTCCTCATCACCCAGTCTGACCTCAACCGTCAGGCGGAACGCTACGAATCGCGCATCAGCAGCGCCCCCCAACAGGAACGCGAACTGGTGAGCATCGCGCGCCAGCAGGAAATCAAGGCGAACCTCTACCTGATGCTGCTGCAGAAACGTGAGGAAAACGCCATCACCCTTGCCGCTACCGCCAACAACGGACGTATCATCAATACGCCGATGGCAAGCAGCGCTCCGGTGTCGCCCAACGGCAAAATGTTCTACCTGATTGCCCTGATACTGGGCATTGCGGCTCCGGTGGGATTCCTCTACCTGCGCAACCTCCTCAAGTTCAGGATTGAAACCCGGACCGATATCGAGAAGATAACCAGCATCCCGGTAATCGGCGATGTGCCCCATACCGACCTTTCCAAGGAAAACCCCATCGTGATCCGGGAGAACAAGAACGAGCTGATGGAAGAAATCTACCGTTCCGTCCGCACCAACGTGCAGTATATGCTGCGTCCGGGCGAAAAGGTCATCCTTTTCACTTCCACCACTTCGGGCGAAGGCAAGAGCTTCAATGCGGGCAACCTCGCCGTCAGTCTCGCCTACATGGGCAAAAAAGTGATTATCGTCGGACTGGACATCCGCAAGCCGGGACTGAACAAGGTGTTCAAGCTGTCGCGCAAGGAACGGGGCATCACCCAGTACCTCGCCGACCCGACCCTGCCGCTGGAAAGCCTCTGGCAGCAGTCGGAAATCTCGCCCAATCTCTACATTCTCCCCGGCGGACAGGTGCCGCCCAATCCGACCGAGCTGGTGGAACGCGACGCGCTGAAGAAAGCCATCGACACGCTCCGCGAACGCTTCGATTATGTAATCCTCGACACCGCCCCCATCGGCATGGTGACGGATACGCAGATCATCGCCCGCCAGGCGGACATGAGTATCTACGTCTGCCGCGCCGACTATACCCAGAAGGCAGACTTCGAGGTAGTCAACGCCCTCCGCGCCGAGAAGAAGCTCCCGAACATGTGCATCCTGCTCAACGACATAGACATGGACAAACGCCAGAACGGCTACTACTACGGCTATGGCAAGTACGGCAAATACGGCAAGTACGGCTATGGCAAGAAGTACGGCTACGGATATGGCTACGGGTATGGGAAGTAAAGTTGGAGTTAAAGGAGTTGAGAAGTTAGAGAAGTTAGAGGAGTTAGAGGAGTTAGAGGAGTTAGAGGAGTTAGAGGAGTTAGAGAAGTTAGAGAAGTTAGAGAAGTTAGAGGAGTTAGAGAAGTTAGAGAAGTTAGAGAAGTTAGAGAATAATCCGCGTAAATCTGCGGTAAAAAAATAAACCCCTGTGATACTCCGTGCCCTCTGTGGTAACAAGGAGTTAAAGAAAATATACAAAACGACAGCAAGTCCGAAATATATAAAAAAACGATTATAACATGAAGTCAACAGCTGAATATCTGGCATTATTGCGACAATATAAAAAAGCAAAAGCCATAGCATATGGAATAAAGATGTTAGGCATATTTGGCTCTGTAGCCCGAAACGAACAGACTGAGGACAGCGATATTGACATCGTTTATGAAGGTGAAGCAAATATCTTGCTTCGCTCCCGTATCCGTACAGAACTTGAAAACCTGTTAGGCTGTAAAGTTGATTTGATACGCTTCCGAAAGCAAACAGAAAACACTCCATTCGGACAAGCAATCCTCAAAGATCTCATTCTCGTATGAACATAGAACAACGAACTTGCCAAAGCCATCAATCAAATGAAATCCGACTTAGGAACAAATCATTATTAAAGAAGTTAAAGGAGTTAGAGGAGTTAAAGAATAATCTGCGAAAATCCGCGATAAAAATAAAAACCTGTGGCACTCCGTGCCCTCTGTGGT